>JAATGJ010000177.1 GCA_015654695.1 Chitinophagales bacterium
GGATCAAAGTGGTTTACCGCATCATCAATGTTAAAAGCAGGCAAATGGATGACGCCCTTGCAGGAACTAATTAAAAAATACTTCTTCCCGTTTGACCTTATAGCGATCTTTTATTTTTCCAATGATAAAAAGGATATTTGCTGCATGAAGCAAATACTTCTTTTCGGCGCTGGTAAATCTGCCACAGTTTTAATTGATTATTTACTGGCCAATGCAGATGAGGGTAACTGGAAATTAATAGTAGTGGACGCCAATTTAGAGCTGGCTAATTCAAAAATCAATAACTCTTCTTTCGGAACCGCTGTTTCATTTGATATAATGAATGAAGAAAAAAGAGGAAGCTGTATCAGCGGGTCTGATGTTGTTATTTCCATGCTGCCACCTACCCTGCATTTTTTAGTGGCGAAAGATTGTGTGAAATTTTCCAAACATCTTCTTACCGCTTCGTATGTTGATGAGCCAATAAAAAGTTTACAAAAAGAAATAGAGGGAAAAAATCTTTTATTTCTCTGCGAGATGGGGCTTGATCCCGGTATTGATCACATGAGCGCCATGAAGATCATTGACGAGATTCATGCAAAGGGCGGAAGGATCACTTCTTTTAAATCACATTGCGGCGGACTGGTGGCGCCGGAGAGCGATGATAATCCCTGGCATTATAAAATAAGCTGGAACCCAAGGAATATTATCCTGGCGGGAAAATCCGGCGCCCATTACAAAGAAAAAGGGAAAGATATCCGTTTACAATATGAAGAGTTATTTACTACTGAGCGTGCCGTTGAGATACCGGGGATTGGTTTCCTGTGCTGGTATCCTAACCGGGATTCGTTAAGCTATGCTTCCTTGTATGGTATGGAAGATGCGGATACATTTATCAGGACCACGTTGCGGCACCCGGATTTTATGTATGGCTGGAAAAATGTGGTGGACCTGAAACTGACAGAGGAGGCGCTTCAATACGAAACAGACGACAGAAGTCTTGCCAGTGTTTTTAAAGAACACATGGATAAAAATAATTTCGGGGAATGGCTGCAGCAAAAAATGACTGAGCGCTTTAAAGAAACACAGGATATGCTGGCTAACCTGAACAAATTAATGGAAGCCGAAGAAGAAGCGAAGGAGGAAGGTGAAAAGATACCGGGGTCATTTATGACCGCGGACGAAACAGGCAACCTGGAAGAAATAGAAATTGACGAGGTGAAAACAAAGGCCGCCGCTTACGTGGCGCATAAAATGCATGAAGCCAACCTGATTTTAAAACAACTGATGTTTCTTGGACTCGATGATGAAGTGACCATGTTGAATAAGGGCTTGTGCAGTCCCGCGGATATTTTACAATTTGCAGCAGAAAGAAAACTTAGCCTCGGGCCAGGAGATAAAGATATGATCGTGATGTTGCATGAGTTTGAATATACGGTCAACGGTCAACAGTCAACGGTCAACAGTTCATTAGTTGTTAAAGGAGAAAATAGTTTACGTACGGCCATGGCCAAAACAGTAGGCTTACCATTGGGGATAGCCGCAAAGCTTATTTTAAACGGGAATATAAAACTTACCGGTTTGCAGATACCCACCGCTAAAGAAATATATGAGCCTGTGCTGAAAGAACTGGAATCGCTGGATGTAAAATTCAGCGAGGAATAAAGCAGGCTTAATTTACTTCCCTGTCTTTCACCGAAAGAACTTTATAGCCTGTATCGCGCAATACAATCTTATATTTTCCTTTCCGGAGATAGAGGCAATAGTATCCTTCTTTCGTAGCGATATAAGTTTGATCGGCAGGTATCAGTATGTTTTGTATTTCTTCATTGTATTCATTTTGATAATACGCCTGCACCAGGAACAAGGTTCTTTCAGTGGGTTGTATCAATACGGGTCGCCTTTCACCATTCAATGATATCCAGGATGGGCGGTTATTCTGGAAAATGGTTGGTGGATGTACAATATGGATATCACATGCTTGTTCGGGCATGGGGTTAAAGGGTCGTTTGTTTTGAAAAATAACAGATGGGACAGTAATAGAAAATCTGTCAGTAAAAAAATCATAGTATAATCTTCCATATTCAAAGTCGCTTCCCTGCGTCATAGTAGTTTGATTGATCGTAAACGGATCAATGCCGCTTATCTTTTTAAACCACCATCCCATGGGTGCATACTCGCCGGTATTCTCTTCGTAAATATGACCATAGCCGGCATGTACCAGTATTTTTGCTGAAGGATCTTTTTTAATGATGCTGTAAATATTCTGTGCCTGGATAGAATCCCGCTGGGAGTTGTTGTGTTCCAACGAAGCGGTATCTTCATACGAAACCAGCTTATATCCTGTTTGTAACGCTTTTCTTACCAATTCTCCCCCGATGGGTTCGTTAGTATAATAGCCGGTAAAAACATTGAGTGAATCAAGGCACTTATTGGCATAATTATTAAATGTTTCCATAGCCAGGTAATGATAGCCTGCTTTATACAAGTCTTCCAGCAAACTATACGTAAAAGCCCTGTGTACAGGTTTGGCGTATGCTTCATTGATCATCATTACCCGGTAATAACCTGCATTACTGATGATGGCATCCTTAGCCGGGGCATACTGTATGTTTTGTAACTGGCTTACTTCATTCGCAATACTTTTTACTGTAGTATCTGATAGCCGGTCAAAACCCTTCGCAACATATTCTGCAGCCATGGCATAATCACCTGTAAAAGACAGCAGCCGGCTAAAGTTGTCATAATAACGTTTCTCACCCAGCGATGTTTTGAATTTGCTTTCCCATCCTATCGCCTGGTACAACGGATACAGGTAATGCAGTTCAAACCCCAGCCGGTTGGTCAAATATTTTTGTAATGAATCAAATTTGTTTGCCTTTTGGGCCTCCACATAATCGCTCACCTGTTTAAAGGGCAGGTACACCTGTGCTGTGGTAATTGAATAAATAAACAGGAACGCCGCTACTAATAAATATCTTTTCATTCGGAATATTCCCGCAATGTTAGGTGGTATCCTGTTACCGAAAACCTAAAGTTGATGATTTGAAAATATCATTTCAAAAGAAGGGCTCGCAGTTGTTTTACTCCCGCGGTAGCCGGCTTTTCAATCAGTGTAAGATTGCGCATGGGCGAAGTATAAGGTATCTTTTTATCAATAATATATTTCGGGGTATTCAGCTCCACATAATTTAATAAGCCGGCGGCAGGATATACAACTAAGGATGTGCCTACCACTATAAAAATATCAGCGCTGTAAACAACCGGTATAGCTTCTTCTATTTTCGGAACAGGTTCTTCAAACCATACAATATGCGGTCTTAACTGCGCTCCGTCCTCCGCCCAGTCGTTTAATTGTATGTCACTGCGAATATCATAGATGAGCTTATCATTCTTTTCACTCCGCATTTTTACTATCTCGCCATGCAGGTGCAATACTTTAGTTGATCCGGCCCTTTCATGCAGGTCATCTATATTCTGCGTGATGATATGGACATCAAACTCTTTCTCCAATTCAGCTAATCCGAAATGAGCGGCATTAGGTTGTGCATCCAGTACATTTCGCCTGCGCTGGTTATAAAAATCAAGAACCAGTTGCGGGTTTTTCTTCCAGGCCCGCGGTGTAGCTACATCTTCAATATTATATCCTTCCCAGAGGCCATCGCTGTCGCGAAAAGTTTTTAACCCGCTTTCAGCGCTGATGCCGGCGCCTGTGAGAACGACTATTTTTTTTTTCATTTATCAAAAATAAAGCAGGTGAGTATGTGCTAAAAGTATTTTTTTTTGCCGGAAAGACGGGAAGGCGGGAAGTGCAGTTTTCTGCTAAGGAATTCTTTCGTCTTCCCGTCTTTATACATATCAGGCTTGTTTAGGTTTTTGCGCCCGCAGTTTTTTATACAGCAGAAAAGCAAAGAACGAACCCAGCAATAAAGGCCAGATAGTAATGATAACTATGAATAAGTTGCTGACTATCTCCCATCCTACTCTGAATGCATCTTTAATTTTTTCAGCGAATGAAGGCTTTGTTGTTTCCGGATCTTTTGCGGTTGAATTCAATACCTGGAAATAGGTAAGGTTAATCGTACTGAAAACAGAAGAATGGCTGAGGTAATCAATGCGGCCTGCTGCTGATTCAATTTCTTCCTGTATGCCATTGATCTCTGACTGAACATTCAAAATCTCTTCCATGTTTTTTGCCTGCCCGAGCAGGTCCATATAGCGTTGCCTTACCTGTCTTTTAGCTTCCATTCTTGATTTAGTATCCACTACCTCCATCGTTACATCCTGCGAACTGATCTTTCTTTCATTGATCTTTTGAACATTGGCTGTAAGCAACACTACAGTATTATCAAACTGGTCAACGGGAACCTTAATGATCATACTATTCTCGATCTTATACTCTGACTGGCTTTGATCTTCCTGTGCGATATAGCCACCCACGCTTCTTATTTTTTCACGGATGGCTCCATAATACGTATTGTAATCTTTTACCTCCAGGTTCACTGAAGCTGTCTTTATTATTTTTTTATCCCAGTCGGGTACAGCCGCCTGTTGAGTTACCGGCGGTTTTTTTTGCTTATCCCTATCCTGTGGAGGATTTTGTTTTCCATCAGGATCTGCTTTAAAGAAGCCTGGCTTGTCATCCGTCATTTTGGTTTGATCACTAACAGCGTTATTGACATTTGCCTCTTTTTCGGAGATCATATCATTCTTGGCTAATGCCTGCACTTCGGGGCTTTTGTTATCCCCATGGTTACAGGAAAGTATAAGGAGGAACACTGCAATTATTGCAATTGGTTTAATGAATTTCATGGCGTATGTTTTAAGTAATAGTTAAAGAGATGCTGGGTTGGTTCTTTTTGCATAAAAATATTCCCGTATAGTAACAGGAACATTCAGCATTATTTCAACCTGGTAAAAAGAAATGCAGCACTGTCTTTTGATAACAGCAACAGGCTGTCAATAGTCAGTTTTGTAACAGTGAATAATTCAATGGTTGAATCACGGGCTGATTCTTTTATTAACAGGTTATCTTTTTTATCCCAGTCGTAGTAAGATGTATCAGCGGGTATGGAATCATTCAATGACCGGATGATGCTACCATCCCGGCGAACATCATACCGGTATTTCAGGAAATTAGAATCCAGCGCAGCGACGAGTGCCATCATCTGGCTGGTACTAGAATCATTGGGCTGAGCAGAGAGTGTGTCCAGTTCCCATTGACCAACTACCCATTCTTTTTGAACATGATTGACCGGTTTATCTTTTTTATTTCGCATAAGGAAAAAGGCTGCCGCCCCGGCTGCTATTACGAGCAGCCCGATGAATAATTTTTTCATGGCTATACTTTTTTAGTGGTTAAGAGAAGAATCAAGTATTGATACCACAGCACCCGAAAAAGTAACCTACAGAAAAGTTAAAGCAGCATGAAATTGAAATTTTGCATTTGGGAATTAAAGTAATTATCGGATGTTAATATAAATCGAGGTGGAAAATTTTGTTTCTTCAAAATCAACTATTCCTTTCTTTTTTAATTTATCGAATACCTCTTTATTTTCCATGGCAATTACTAATATTGAATCTTTTGATTTGCAGATTTGAATTTGGGTTATCGGCCGGCCATAAGACATGGGACGAAGACCAATTTCCCTGTTGGATGGGGCAATAAATGAATACGAGTTTTTGCTAATATTAGTCCTTAATAAAATCGTATCAAAAATATACTTATTTAAATACATCACATTCAAGGTGTCACCATCATAATAAGACTCTCCGGTTTCCTTGAAATTCACCTTTATAAGGCAAGGGGAAGTATAGTTTCTTATACCAACATATGTTGCATGGCTTGATGTGTTTATACAAGAAGTCGGTGTGACGATATGAATAAATAGCAATAAAGTACAAACTAAGTGGCGCATTATATTTCAGCTATAATATTAACTACTAATTACCCCTCCCCTGCCAACTCCAACACTACTTTCCATTCTTCATCAGTAACAGGTTGCACCGATAACCTTCCCAGTCTTACCAGCGCCATATTTGCAAGCCTTTTATCTTTCTTTACGGTGTCCAGTGAAACCGGTGTTTTTATTTTTTTATACGCTTTTATATCAACGGCTACCCAGCGGTCGTCATCAGTTGTCGGATCCTGGTAAGCTTCTTTTATTACTTTGGCGATTCCAACTATACTGGTACCCTCATTACTATGGTAAAAAAAAACTTCATCACCTTTTTTCATACTGCGCAGGTGAAGCCTTGCGGCATAATTACGGACGCCGCTCCATACAGTTTGTTTGTCTTTCTCGAGTTGTTCCCAGCTATAAGCGGAGGGTTCTGATTTTACCAGCCAGTGAGCCATACGATTAAAATTTGATTACGGATTTCAAATATAGCAGAAGTTGGATAAATAAAAATTATGCCTGAATAAAACCAGAACTTCTTTGCCGCTCGTATCTATTCCAGTTAGTTGCATGTAACGATCCCGTATCCGCGAAAGCACCATCAAATAATAAAATTTTAATAACAAAACCTAAAACGATCAATTTTATGAAACAGATCAAATCCATCGGACTGATGATAGCGGCTGTATTAGCTATGCATGTATCATCCGGTCAAAAAATGATGAACGAAAAAACCGTAGAAGTGGGCGGTGCCGCTATGTATCCTTCTAAAAACATCGTGGAGAACGCCGTGAATTCAAAAGATCATACTACATTGGTAGCTGCGGTAAAAGCTGCCGGATTGGTAGAAACATTGCAGAGCGCCGGACCTTTCACCGTGTTTGCTCCCACCAATGCCGCTTTTGATATGCTTCCCAAAGGAACAGTGGAGTCTTTGGTTAAGCCAGAGAACAAAGCTAAACTGGCAGGTATCCTTACTTATCATGTTGTAGCAGGCAAACTGGATTCTAAGGGTTTGGATGCAGCGATCAAAACCGGTGGTCAGTTAACAACTGTAGCAGGTGGCAAACTGTGGGTATCTAAAAAAGCAGGTAAATATATGCTGAAGGATGAGAATGGCGGAATGGCGACTATCACTATCAAAAATGTTTACCAGAGCAATGGCGTTATTCATGTAATTGATCATGTAGTACTTCCTAAATAAATTTCAACCGTAACCAGTTGTTTGGTTGTATGATCCCGCTGCAGGCGGGGTCATTTTTTTATATGACCCGATCCGGGATTTTTTCGGCAGCGTATGTAATTATATTCATCCATCCACTTTGAATGGATCCATCTGCGCCCTGAGCCCTGGACCAAAATTTTCCATGTAGGGCAAACCGGACCGGTTCTTCTATTTTGGAGACCGGTCTGTTTTATTGTACTTTTTAAAGACCTCCCGCAAACCTTATTGTGAACTGAATAGTAAATGACAAGGACTATTCTTTGCGTCTGATTATTCCTGTCGTACAAAGCAGAAAGAGTAACAATATGTGTTACTTTATCTGCTTTAAAAAAGCTTTTGGTATGAAGGAATATTGGGTCTAAGTTCCCCCTTCAGGGGGACAGGGGGTGTCTTCACCACCCGTTTGCCAGTACATCTGCCAAATGAAGTGTTTTCAACGAATAGCCTTTGTGATTGATGTATCCCTGCAAATGCATCAGGCAGGAAAGATCAGTAGATATTAAATATTGCGCGCCGGTAGCTAAAGCGTTTTCTACTTTTTGTTCGCCCATACCGATAGAGATAGATTCAAATTTTACAGCGAATGTACCACCAAAGCCACAACAGGTTTCCACATCATTCATCTCCGCAATTTCCAATCCTTTTACATGTGATAATAACTTTCTGGGTTCCTGTTTTATTTTACATTCCCGGAGACCGGCACAACTATCATGATAAGTTGCCTTTCCTTCCAGCGAGGATCCCAGGTCTTCCACTTTTAAAACATTGATCAAAAAATCAGATAATTCAAAAATGCGTTTGCCGGTATCCACCACATCATGATGCAGCGATGAGTTTTCAAAAAGTTTACTGTAATAATTGCGGACAAAACCCACGCAACTGGCACTTGGCGCTACGATGTAATCGCTGCCTTTAAAATCTTTCAGGAATTTGGTACAAACTGATTTCGCTTCATCCCAGAACCCGGCATTAAAGGCAGGCTGACCACAACAGGTCTGAGCAGTATTGTAGCTAACAGTACAACCTGCTTTCTCCAATACCTTTACCATATTAAATCCTGTATCCGGATATAACTGGTCAACAAAACATGGAATGAATATCTGTACGTTCATACCCCTGTCCCCTAAAGGAGAACTTGATTTTAAAAGTTTGACAATGTTTCGAATAGCATTCTATTCAAAGCATTTTCGAAATTAAATTATACTAATTCTTAACTATCGCTTCATTTTCTTTCCTATTAGTTCCATAACGAAGCTTCGCAAATCAAAAGTTATTTTGATCCAAGTCACTATTTAAAAGACAGCGATATCATCTTCAACGCTGTTATCGCCGCCTCCTCCCCTTTATGACCATGCTTTCCTCCTACTCTTTCCCGGGCCTGCTCGTCATTGTCCACCGTCAATACTCCAAAGATAGTGGGAACAGGTAATGATAAATTTAATTGCAGTACTCCGTCTGTTACAGCTTTGCATACATAATCAAAATGAGGGGTATCACCTCTTACGATACAACCCAGGGCAATAAAGGCATCGGGCTTCTTTTTCTTACCTGATTTCTCCCAGTAATTTTTTATGCCAAACGGAATTTCAAATGCGCCCGGCACTGTTAACGTAATGATTTTTTTTACACCATGCTTGCGGAGTTCAGTGATACATCCTTTTTCCAGTTCATCCACAATCGCAGCATTCCATTCAGTCTTTACCAAAACGATACAGGCATCCCGAACTTTCAGAATGCCTGTATCTATATGTAATAATTTACTTGTTGGTACTGAGCTTGCCGAAGTATTAGCCATAATCAGTTTACATTGTAAACTCCCAACTGTGCCAGGTAGTTGTCCACTTCACCGCCTTCTTTGGTTCTTGGGAATTTTTCTTTCAGTTCTTTATATAATTCGATCGCCTCTTTTTGATTTTTTAATACACGGTCCGTCAGGTAACCAGCCAGGAACAGCGCTTCAGCCGATCCGTCTTTATCCTCTTCAAATGTATGCGCGGCTTTTTTATAGTAGTCAACCGCATCCGCAGTTTTGCCGAGATCACCGTTTGCATCGCCCAGCAACTTATATACTCTCGCCTGTACCGGCTTAGAGCTGGTGTTGAATTTTTTCAGGTATTTAATAGCGTTTGCGTTATCATCCAGCTTCAGGTAACAAACACCTGCGTAATAGCAAGCCAGGTTGCCTGCATCCGTGCCGCCATAGTCATCAATTACTTTCAGAAAGCCTTTGTATTGCCCGTCACCTTTTAAAGCAAGGTTTAATGAATCTATGCGGTAATAGGCTTCTGCTTTATACATTATATCTACCGATTGTATTTCTTTGGGTTTCCTGATATAGTTGTTATAAATAAAATAACCCGCTACTCCCAGTACCACCACCACGCAGGCGATAGAAATGAATTTGCTGTTCCTGACCCAGAAATCTTTTGCTTTAGCGATCACTATTTCCGCCTTGTCACCTTCATGCACTAAGTTCTTGTCTGCCATCTTTTTTATTTTGTTATCTGTTTAACTTGTTTTCTTTTTCTTCAATTTATACAACTCGTTCTAAAGTCTCCGCCAGCAGCCGGAGATTCAGGGTTTAGTCAACAATGAATGGATAATTCTTGTCCATATAGACATCTTTTAATACCTCGTCATCATCCGGCCATGGGCTTTCTTCCGCAAACTTCACTGATTCCACCACTATATCATATACTCTTTTATCAATGGCTGTAATTTCTTTTTCTGTTGCAAACTTATTGTCAAGAATAGTCTTGCGTACCTGCTGTATAGGATCCTTGTCTTTGTATTCATCCACTTCTTCCTTGGTACGGTACTTCTGGGGATCGCTGATAGAATGTCCCTTGTAGCGATAGGTTTTTATTTCCAGCAAAGTCGGCCCGCCTTTTTCCCTTGCTCTTTTAACGGCCCTGCCCACACTTTCATGTACCGCTTCTGCACTCATTCCATCAACAGTATCAGCCGGCATTTCATACGCATCAGCCAGTTTATAAATATCAACTACGTTGGAAGTACGTTCTACCGAAGTACCCATAGCATAGTTATTATTCTCGCAGATAAAGATCACCGGCAATTTCCATAGCATCGCCAGGTTAAAGGTCTCATGCAAAATACCTTGCCTGGCTGCCCCATCGCCGAAATAACAAAGCACTACATTATCCGTATCACGGTATTGTTCAGCAAAAGCCAGGCCAGCCCCTGTACCTATCTGCGCACCCACTATACCATGACCCCCATAAAAGTTCACATCCTTTCCAAAGAAGTGCATACTTCCACCCTTGCCTTTTGCACAACCGGTAGCTTTACCATACAACTCGGCCATACAGCTATTCACCGATACACCTTTTGCAATGGCCAAACCATGATCCCGGTAAGAAGTAATAAACAAATCTTCAGGACGTGTACCTGTCATACAACCCGCCGCAATGGCTTCCTGGCCAATATAAGCATGATAGAAACCACGGATCTTGCCATCCATTTTGTATTTCTCTTCCGACATCAGTTCAAACTGGCGGATAAGCTGCATTAATTCGTACCAGTAGAGGTAAGTTTCCTTGGAGAATTTGGTAGCCAATGGGTTAAAATTTGAGCCGCAAAAATAAGGGAAAGAATGCAATTTCAGTCTCCGGGTTACAGATTTGAAATTTACGGGTTTAAAGGGCATTTTTGGCTCAATTATAAGCTGTAGTGCGGATAGCCGGAGAGCAAAAGGTAAATACCAGTTCCGGCACTGTGTCTTTGCTCTCCAGCGGTTATCTTGCGGTACTTAATGCTTAGTCTCCCATCCATATCATTGCTCCAGTTCAAAAATTACACGAACCGTTCTTTTGATTTTAAAGAACGGATCATTGGTATTTGCGGCAACAATGGCGCAGGCAAAACAAACCTGCTGGATGCTGTCCATTATCTCTGCTTTACCAAAAGCTATTTTAGCCGGCTGGATGGTAACAATGTGCAGCAGGGAAAAAGCGGATTTCGCCTTGAAGGGCATTTCCTTTTGCAGGACAAACCGGAAAAGACAATTTGCATTTTACGGGAAACCGGTAAAAAAGAATTTTCAGTGAATGATCAGCCTTATGATAAATTTTCGCAACATATAGGGCGCTACCCTTGCGTGGTCATTGCGCCGGATGATGCAGTCCTCATCACGGGTGGCAGCGAAGAACGAAGAAAGTTCTTTGATTCATTGCTTTCACAACTGGACGCTGATTACCTGCAGCATTTAATTGTTTATACCAAAGTGCTGCAGCAAAGAAATTCGTTGCTGAAATCATTTGCAGAAACAACTGTCAAAGATTTTTCATTATTGGAGGTATTGGATGAGCAACTGATCAAACCCGGCGAATACATTTTCAATAAGCGCAAAGAGTTCTTTGTTTCTTTTTTGCCACAGGCAAAACATTTGTACAGTGAAATAGCCATGCAGCCTGAAGATGTGACACTGCTGTATGAAAGCCAGTTGCTGCAATCTTCTTTTGCTGAATTATTAAAAGCAACCAGGCAAAAAGATTGTTATGCCCAGCGCACCACTGCCGGTATTCATCGTGATGATATTGAGATAAGCCTGGGCAACCAGCTTTTTCGCAACATCGCCTCGCAGGGCCAGCGTAAGAGTTTATTATTCGCGTTGAAGCTGGCGGAAATGGAGGTATTGAGAAAAGAAAAAGGGTTTCCTCCCCTGCTTTTGCTGGATGATGTATTTGAAAAACTCGACGAAAGCCGTATCAATAATCTCTTACAAAAAGTATGTGTGGAAAATGAAGGGCAGGTGTTTATTACGGATACGAATGAGGAGAGGTTAAAACAGCATCTGGATGCTTTGTCTGTTCAGTACCAGCTTATCGGGTTATAATTATTTATCTTTGTCCTATGGGTCAGTTTTCTATTGGTGAAGCAATCAAAGAGTTCCTGAATAAGAGCCGGATAAAAGGAGGCATACAGGCTTTGCAGATAGAAGATGTATGGGAACAGATCATGGGTAAAACAGTAGCCCGCTATACCGACAAACTCCAGATCATCGGTGATAAATTAATCATCACTACCAGTGTGGCCCCGCTAAAGCACGAACTCAAATACCAGAAAGAAAAAATTAAGCAACGGGTGAATGAAGCGCTGGGACAAAAGGTGATCAATGAAGTGATCATTCAATAATATTTTCCAAAGTTCGCAAGAACCAGGTGTGGAAATTTTAACGCGTCGGCATCTCAATACAAAAACGAGATGCTTTTTATTTCTATACCAGCCTCCTGCCATGAAAAATGGAATGAAATGTCTCCTGATGAAAAGGGAGCTTTCTGTAATGTTTGCTCAAAGACAGTGATTGATTTTACCAGCCTGAGTGATGAAGAAGTTCAAAATTATTTTCTTAACAACCGTGGTAAAAAGAACTGTGGACGTTTCAGGAATGATCAACTGATAAATGCTAATGATCCATTAAAACAATTATTAGCTGATGCAATCCCATTCTGGAAAAAATTCCTGGCAATAGTGCTTGTAGTATTTGGTAGCTTTTTAAGTGGATGCCAGGATGAAACGACAGTCGGAATAGTAATGCCGGAAATGAAAATCAATACTGTCACTATTATACCGGAACTAAAAACAATTAGGGAAGTTCTGGATACTCAATTGATAATAGAATATACACATACTGTGGGAATGATTGATATTGGTATAGTTGAAATTAAGGATGAGGAAATGGTAATAGAAGAAAAACCGGTTGCAGATTTGCCTTTAGAAGGATGCAATTTTGGGTATTGTATGAGAAAAGTTCTGGATGAAAACGGTTGCGAAAAATTTATTCTGGTCAATGAACAAATTGAAGAGCGGCAACCTTGACGGTTTGAACCTTTAAACTTGAGCTTTTAAACATTCACTGCACTTTCACCCTCGGATCAACCACTCCATAAAGAATATCCGCCAGTATATTTATCAATATAAAAAACGCCGCCGCTATTAATACCGATCCCATCACCACCGGGTAATCTAATTTTTCCAACGCATCTACTGTTACTTTACCCATTCCCTGCCAGCCAAAAATATATTCTACAAAGAACGCACCGGCCAATAACTCCGCAAACCAACCCGTGACAGCCGTGATAACCGGGTTCAGCGCATTTCGTAAGCCATGTTTCCAGATCACTTTTCTTTTGCTTAATCCTTTTGCGTATGCTGTACGGATATAATCCTGGTCCAGCACATCCAGCATGGCGCTGCGGGTCAGTTGTGTAATAATGGCTAATGGACGAATGCCCAGCGTGATAGCAGGAAGAATAAGGTTTTGCAGGGTAAGTCTTCTTTGCCCGGTCACATCATCTATATCATACCAGCTACCGGAGATATGCAGACCTGTCCAGTCGCTTAATAAAAAGCCGAACAGGTAAGCGATAATGATTCCCATAAAAAACGATGGGGCTGATATGCCTACTATACTTGAAAAAATAGCGGAAGTATCCACCCAGGTATTTTGTTTTACCGCAGCCACTACTCCCAGCGGTATGCCGATCACTATGGCGATGAACATAGCGGCGATGGCCAGTATCAGTGTTCCGGGCAATGCCTGCATCAGTATGCTCCATACATCTCTCCTGGTTTGATACGATTTGCGCAGGTAAGGAACTTTTAGCCCAAACTTTTTTTCACCACCGATAAAAAATCCTTTCAGCTTTTTTTTCTCAATATCTGTTTTGCTGTGCAAACAAACAGGAGAAACATCATTGAGATAATACAGGAACTGTTTGAATTTAGATATGGGTTCGCCCTTCTCATTGATCAGGTATAATTCTTTACGGATATTGGATTGGGTGGTTGAATCACCCGTTTGTCCCATCACCAACCTTGAAGGATCGCCAAACCCCTGGAAAAGAAAAAACACCAGCACCACCACTCCTATTAAAACGAGCAGCCCATACAGGAGTTTTTTAGCAATGTACCGGAACATTTTGGGTTACGGGTTAGGGGTTATGAGTTGCTGCACCGGAATGGCATCCATGCCTTTTACTATTTTGTCCATCCGTTTATAACCCTGTTTGTCTATGACTGTTCCGGCATTCAGCAGATATACAGTTGGATTTGCCCTTGCGGCGGTGCGTATAGCAGTATAGTCGCATTTAAGAACAGGTATATCTTTGAAAGGTGTGGAAGCAAAATTTTTCTGTGCTTCAGTTAATTGCGTAGTGATGGCAAACACGGGAATATTCTTTGCTTTCGCTGCTGTATATATTTTTTCAAAATCATTTTTCCAGGCGGAAACCGGGATAGAAAAATCTTCGCAGAATAACAAGATCGAATAAGGTTGTGAAAGAACCGTTTGCGTGGAATCCTGATCCGTGATACCGGATAAAGCGAATCCTTTGATGGCTGGTTCGGCGTTTCCTTTTCTTACCAGTTTGTCGGAACGTTTTACAAAATTGTAGGTACCAAGATCTTCAGGCAATTCAGCCGGGGCGAATTCAAACTCCTTCCCTCCTTTTTCATATATGAATACAATAGCGAAACTATCCGGTACGGCGCCAGGGGGTATCCTCATTTTTTCAGGGATATTGTTTTCTTTTTTGAAAGGCAGGCAATCCACTACCGGCAGATAATTGAGAGAGTACCATTGAATACCAAAACTAAGAATGGTGATCAACAGCATGGATAGGGTACCCACCATGTTTGAAAAAAGCGGTTTTATCCTGTTACGATGCCAGAACAGGAAGCCGATCAATATAGTAAGCACGACATCTTTGAGGAAAGATGTTTGGGAGCTAATGGGGATGCAATCACCAAAGCAACCGCAGTTGGTGGGTTTGCCGGTGATGTAAGTATATCCTGTAAGAAAAGTAAAGAATACGATCAGCAATAGTAATAACCAACTGAACAGTTTTATTCTCCAGCCCAGTAATAAAGCAAACCCGGCAATGATCTCAAAGGCATTCATCAGTATGGAGGAGAGCAATGTCCATGAGTTGAAATGCTCCATGCCCCACAATTCAAAAAATTCCTGCATCTTATAGCTGAGTCCAAGCGGGTCATTGGCTTTTATCAATCCCGAAAAGATGAACAGGACCCCAACGATTATTCTTGTGATGATGATTGCGGCTTTCATATAAAATAATTGTGAAATAAAATTACTATTGTTCAGGCAGGTTCAGCCAGTCTTCATACATCATGACTCCGTCATCAGTATAAGTGCGAACACTGCATAATTAATAATGTCATCGTAATTGGCATCAATGCCTTCGCTGATGATCGTCTTTCCTTCATTCAGCAGTATCTGCCTGATTCGCTGCAGCTTCATTAATACCAGGTCCACGAAACTTTCCTGGCTCATGCTGCGCCATGCTTCACCGTAGTCATGATTTTTGTCCTCCATCAGTTTCTTCGCTGCCGCTACATACTGGTTATACAGTGATGATACTTTTTCCAGTTCCATTTCTTCCGGTGCACCAGCGGGAAGCGCTAACTGTATCAGGCCGATAACAGCATAATTTACGATGCCTTTGAATTCCGCGGCGATATCATCCGCTACTTTCTGATGCCCTTTTTCCTGGATAGTGCGGATACGCTGGGCCTTTATAAATATCTGGTCAACGATAGAAATCGTTCGCAATACCCTCCAGGCGGTGCCGTAATCTTTTGCTTTTTTGAGAAAAATTTCCCTGCAGGAATGTATCACTGCATCGTATTGCTGGCCGGTGTTTGTCATGGAGGTCAAATTGGTCGTATCAGTCATATAAGTCAATGGGTCATGGAAGTCATACCAGTATCGGTAAGTCAAAACATCCATATAAGGACAAAGTAAAAAAGCATTTGATATGACTCATTTGACTTTTATTACTTATTGACTTCTGAATTACCTTCGCTTCAAAAATAACGAAACCACCGCTAATGTTTACATTGAATTGCAAAGGCAGGCTGCTGGTTGTGGATAAACCATTAGTGATGGGTATTATCAATGCTACACCCGACTCTTTTTATACCGGCAGCCGATATACCGGTGCTGATGCTATTTTGCAGCAGGCGGAGCAAATGCTGAAGGATGGAGCGGATATTCTTGATATCGGTGGACAAAGTACCCGGCCGGGCAGTGAACAGGTAACCGCTCCAGATGAACTAAAAAGAGTGGCTGCTGGTATTGAGGCTGTCCATCAACAATTCCCCGGAGCTATTATCTCTATTGATACGTATTATTCTCTCGTAGCAAAAGAAGCGGTGGCTGCGGGTGCATCCATTATTAATGATATAAGCGCGGGAAGTATAGATCCGGTAATGATCCCTGTAGCGGCGTCCCTGCAGGTGCCCTATATATTGATGCACATGAAAGGGAGGCCGCAAACGATGCAGCAGGAAGCGGTATATGAAAATGTAACCAAAGAAGTGCTGGATTTTTTTATTGAGAAAGTGGATGAACTGCGTAAGGCGGGCATCCGTGATATTATTATTGATCCCGGTTTTGGTTTTGGAAAAACGATCGCTCATAATTTTGAATTGCTTAAACATCTCTCCATATTTAAAATGCTGGAATATCCTCTTCTGCTTGGGATATCCCGCAAGTCAACCATCTATAAAACACTTGGCGTCTCCGCTGATGAAGCATTAAACGGTACAACCGTACTGAATACAATTGGCCTGGCGCATGGCGCTGACATCATCAGGGTACATGATGTGAAAGAGGCGAAAGAAACTATACAATTAGTGATGGCCTGCAGGGGAAAGGAGTAATCACTTTCAATTAATGCAAATAAAAAAGTCCCGTCACAGTTAACCCGGACGGGACTTTTAATTCATTAAGACGGTATAATCAGACCTTACCTTAATGTGGTTTCTCACTGGCCTTTACAAAGGAACCGGATTGTTCTATGTTGATCATAAGTAATAGTACGGAAGGTAACGGAGGCTATGTTTCTGTGGGGCACAAATAGATTGGACTAAAAACGGGGCTTATCCGCTCGTATCAATAAAAAGCCGTCCCGTTTAGAGCGGGACGGCACGAATATCCTTTATTATTGTCAATTAGCAAACACATTTCTGCTAAGTGGCATAAATTTTTTACTGACCGGGTTGTCTTGGCTGCTGTTGAATAGGTGTATCAGATACATCCAGCAATTCAATATCAAATATTAATGCCTCGAATGGTTTGAAAGGCGAGCCGGGACGGGGATTTTTTCCGTACGCTAAAAAGCCGGGAACAAATAATGTACCCTTGCCGCCTTTTTTAAATAATAACAATCCTTCGTCCCATCCGCGGATAGCCTCGCCTTTGCCAAGCTGGAAAGGATAAGAATTAGACTGGAATACGCTGTCAGTAGTCAGTATCTTTCCTGTATATTTTACATTGACATACTTATTGTTTTCAGCAGCAGGCCCGGTACCCTGTTCCTTTATATATACATAAGTTCCTTTTCCTGTTTTTTGCGCCTTGATATTTTTGGACGCCAAAAAAGCTTCCATTTCTTTGAGTTCTTTGGCTATTTCGCCTGATTTCTCCAGTTCCTCTTCTTCTTTTAATCTTTGTTCTTCCTGTTCTTTTTGCATTCTTGCTATTTCCTTTTCCTGCTCTTTCATCTGGCGTGGTTTGTCTTTTTCATTTTCGGCAGTATAATCAGCCATGGCCAGGCTGTCCGTTAAAAAAACATTGGTAATTTTTACGGTCATGGTTACCCTGTCGCCTTTTTTCGCATGGGGGGGTAACAATGGCGATTGCTGTTTCAGCAATGTATCCGCCATCTGAACGGTAACAACGCTATCGCCTTTTCTTAACATTGTCAGCAGCTCCTGGAAATCGTAGGAGGGTACCGGCAGGGTCTGTGCTTTTACATATCCGGGTACTTTACCATAGCTGTTATACCTGTCCATCAGCGAATCATTAAATTTGACCTGGTAATTAAATTTAACGATCTGTCCTTCCTTTATCGAGTCTTTTCCATCGCCGCGAAAAATTTTATACAGCAAACCGCTTTTTGTTTTCTTATAGCTCACATTTTTGCAGGACACTGTGAATGACAGCGCCGCGATCAGCACCAGTAGATAATTGATTCGTTTCATTTGTTTAAGTTATTGTAATAGAGATTTGTTTTCTTTTATAGCGTCTTTAAATTTTTGCACGGTTACGTCCAGTGAATCACTGCTCCTGCCCCCGGAAGCGTTGTAATGACCGCCGCCTTCAAAATATTTGCGGGCAAAGGTATTGCAATCAAACTCCCCCTTGCTGCGAAAACTCCATTTTCTTTCCTCATCCCTGTCTATGACTAAGGCGACAAGTTTGATCCCCTGTATCGTTTGGGGGAAATTGACCAGTCCTTCGGTATCGCCGGTCTTGACATGGTATTTAAAAAGATCAGCCTTCGGGATGGCGACTAGCGCGGTATTATATTCATAAAATACCTGCATACGGTTTAACAATACATGGCCGGTAAACCGCAGTTTATTTTCTAAAAAATTATCGAAAA
The DNA here is from genome assembly GCA_015654695.1 of Chitinophagales bacterium. GTDB lineage: Bacteria > Bacteroidota > Bacteroidia > Chitinophagales > Chitinophagaceae > VBAT01. The sequence continues at coordinate 18,537 of JAATGJ010000177.1, forward strand.
GGTGCTCATGTATTTTGGAATGCTGCAGTCCTCTTTCTTTGAGATCTGCGACCAGCCTGTGAACGGCCGCTTTTGCGGAGGGAAAACGGAATGATCCGGTATCTGATACTACGCCGGCATAGACACATTCACCAATAGCTTCATCAATTTTATCCGCATGACCTGATCCCACGATGAAATCATAGATCATTTCGCAGGTAGAGCTTTTGCTTACATCACTGATACCATAATCAAAAGAAACTTCGTCCGGTTCCTGGTGATGATCTATGAGGATCTTTGTACAGGTAAGTGATTTTAGTTTCTCTGTCATCGTTTTGGTACGATGAAAAATATTGAAATCCAGGCAAAACAACCAGTCAGCGGCATTGAGTACTTCATCCGCTTTTTGCCTGCTGAAATCAAAATCTATTACTTCGTTGGAACCCGGCATCCAGTCAAGCCATTTGGCCCAGTTGGTAGGCGAAATAACGGTGACGCTGTGTCCAAGCTTTTTCAAAAAATGAAACAGGGCCAGTGAAGAACCCATGGCATCGGCATCTGGTTTTTGATGGGTAGTAATAGCGATCTTGCGGGGCTGTGCCAGTTGCGGGTATAGTTCCTGTATAGATTTCATAAAACGGCTGCGAAGATAGGTGAATCAATTCAGAGTCGGGAGCCACCGGTTATTAGCTGTAATCCTGATTTGAAGAGAGCTTCGCAGGGCAGACGCATTAAAAATCGGTTAATACAGCACACGGATGACACGGGTAAAACGGATTTAAACAGATTTTTTCGTCAGACCTCATATCAGTCCATCATTATTATAAATAAGCGTACTTAAAAAGATTTTCACAGGTTTATTCAGCGAAGCTGAATAAAGAATCCGTATTCATCCGTCCAATCCGTGTCATCCGTGTTCCTTTTCTTAATTTCAATCAGCTTTTAATCCGTCTGCCCTGGAGGGCTGCGGATTAATCACCCGGGACTTTCTCTTACCTTTGCTGGCCAAAAGAAATTTAAACAAACGAACAATGACTAACAGAACATTTACCATGATCAAACCGGACGCTATGAAAAGCGGGTATGCCGGTGCGATCTTAGACAGGATCATTAAAGAAGGATATTCGATCGTTGCACTGAAGATGACAAAACTCAGCGCCGATAAAGCCGGTGAGTTTTATGCCGTTCATAAAGAGAGGCCTTTCTACGGAGAGCTGGTGGAATTTATGAGCAGCGGCCCCATCATCGCGGCTATCCTGGAAAAGGATGATGCTGTAGCCGGTTTTCGTACGCTGATCGGCGCTACTAATCCTGCACAGGCTGCTGAAGGTACTATCCGTAAATTATACGCGGCTTCTGTTGGGGAAAATGCAGTGCATGGCAGCGATAGTGATGAGAACGCAGCTATCGAAGGCGACTTCTTCTTTTCAGGATTGGAAAGAGTATTATAATATTACCCGTGAAATTATATAGCTGTCCTGGCTTGACCAGGGCGGCTTTTTAGTTCCTTTGCATTCTTTGTCTAAACAACTTCCAGGTTTCGTACTACCAGTTGCTGATGATGCGTTGCATGATAAATAGTGAAGTAAAGCATTTCTCTCAATGTCAGTTTGCCTAACAGCGGGTGAGGAAGTATATAATGATCTAATTGTTGTTCATCATACTTATTTATCTTTTTGCAAAGACTGTTAACGGTATGGAGCAATTTATTTTTCAGCGCTGTTTTCTGACGGGGTTCTACCGGCTTGGGTATAAAACGTCCCCCTGCGCTGCCACCCTGTTCTAATTTTAATTTATACTTACTGATCAATGATGCAAAATCCCTGGATGGCCGGTTTGATTTTCCTACGATAAGTTTTATAATAAATTTGGGTAAGGTCAATGCCAGCTTTACAGCGGCTACGCTCCGGTATATATGATCAAGTTGTTGACCGGCTGTCCATTTCCCATTTTGAGAAAACAAAAAATCCTGGTCATTTAAGGACATGATCAGGTCGGTGAAATTTTTATGATTCTCCTGCAACTTGTTTTTTATTTCCTCTCTTGTCATACTACCCGGGATGGTTCTGAGAGTTACCTGGTTGTTTATCGTAATAATTGAATAGCATTTTATTTTTCAACGAGGCTGTTATAATAAGCAATAAGGGAGGAATAATCCCCGTCGGATCTTCCTGCCAGGCCCTGGCTGCTGATATATGTATCTAATTCAATTTTTTTATTTTTCAGCGTATCGGGTAATTCTTTGATTTTTTTAATACGGGTAAAGACACCGTTGAACACGACAAAATACTGACCTGTGGTCTTAATGGTTTGTTCTACTGTCGCCGATCCGTAAGGTTTGTTTTCGTTGACCGTTTTTACAATGTGTTTATATAATGTTGCCGGCCCCTGCACCAGTAGTTGATACCAGCCGGATTCCATATTTTTTGGTAATTGCAAAAAAGAGGAATGAACAAAATGATATTGTTTGCCTGAAATGGAATCTTTCAGCGTAACGCCTTTTACAGGCGTGGTAGCGATCAGCTCTTTGCCTTCGGGGCTTATATATTGTAATTCATTTGCGGCCAGGTCAAGCCGTAGCCTCAGGCTATCATACATTTCACCATTAGCCAGTGCCAGTTTCCCTTTCATCCATGAATCACTAAAGTAAGGGGAGCCTTCCACTACTTTCACATATTTTGTATTGGTAACAGGCGAACCGCCAACAGTATAAAAGTTACGTGTACCGGCAACCTGCATATCGTCTTTGCCCACATCCACTACTGTTGCCTGGGAAAATACTGCAAGTGCAGGTAAAATGAATACTATAAAAAGTATAGCTCTCATGGTAAAAAGTTTTCATAAAGATATTAAAAGTAAAAACAGTAAAAAAGGCTTTAGTTATGCTTCTTTGCCGTTTGGATAAGGGCCAAAAGACCTATGAAATTCCCCAACTATTTTTTGGTGAACATCCCAAGGAATATTAATACCCATTGAACATCAAAAAAAAATCTTTCGGCATTAAACTAACCCCTAAAATCTTTTACCACATAGGCAAATAGAAACATAGAAATACACATAGAACTCTACCCACGCCTTGGGCGTGACAAGTTGTAAAAACCTATACGCTTATATTTCTATCTGTTTCAAAATAAAAGTTTTAATCATCTTGAAAGCATGTGCTTTAGTAAAAGACCGCCCTGTTTTAAACAGGGCGGTCTTTTTATAACTGGTATCACGAATCTTATTTCTGAATAATGATCTTTTCCGTTCTTATTATCTTTCCTTTAGCATCGGTTATTTTCAGAACGTACAACCCGTTGGTCATATTGGATACATCCATACGTGTTGCCAGGTTGATAATGGCCTGCTTTTTCACTATTCTTCCATTCATGTCAAACAGTTCTGCACTGCGTCCCTGTTCACTCCCATAATTATACACTACGAAGAATGTGCTGGCCGGGTTCGGATATATATCAATGCTCTTATCTTTTTTATCATCCGCTATTTTACTTTCAGCTATGAGCTGATTCATCATCCTCGCGCCACCTGATGGCACATAAGTAAATTCCAGTATGCTTCCGGGGTTGGCCGGTGTAGTGGTTACGCCTCCCGTGGGACCGGAAGTGGAGCCACTTGAATCGCAGGCTACATAGATCTTTAATCCATCCGGTGACACCACTACATCCCTGAATCTTCCTATACCCCGGAAATAATGAATAGTGTCTGAAATGATACTTGCTCCATCACTGCTTAGCTTGAACCTGGTTACAGTTCCATTCTTCAGTTGCGCTACGAGTAATGAATTTTGCCAGCCGGGTATCGCATTGCTGCCATAGAAGTCTGTACCGGATGGCCCGGTGGAGGGCCATGTCATATTATCGCCACCCGTTGGTGGATTAACAGCGGGAAATAATGAACGCAGCGGTTCTTTCGCATTGAGTGTTGTGCAATTGGTTTGTTCGCTTACAACAGCAAAGCCACCTATCGTTCTTCCATTATAGTTACCATCACAAAAGCCTGCTACCTGCGGCCAGCCATAGTTCCTGCCCGTTTCAATAATATTGATTTCATCATCACTGTAAGGTCCATGTTCGCTGCTGTATAAAAAATCTGTTCCGTTTACCTTGCCCCATACCAATCCCTGCGGATTGCGGTGACCAAATGTATATACGGCTGTTTTTTGCCCGGCATTGCTGAATGGATTATCCGCAGGTATCCATGAACTGCTTACCGCTTCGGTATTCAATCGCAATATTTTCCCTTCGTAGATAGTTAAGTTCTGAGCATTGTTAGTGCGGGTCATGTTGTCAAACTGGCCGGCGCCCATATCACCAACACTATAATACAATTTCAGGTCAGGGCCTATCGCCAGTCGTGCTGAATTATGATCATTACTTCCGGGAATATCTTCCAGCACCGTTACGGGACTACCCAGTGTTTTGGTATTGCTATCATAGGTATATCTTTCAATTCTTGTTTTACGCACCGTAGCGCTGGTTGACTGGTAGGTATAGGAAATATAGACATACGGTTTACCCTGCAGTAATTGCGGGTGCAATGCAAGACCCATCAATCCATCCTGTCCGCCCACCAATACCATTTTAGAACCGAGTGTCAGTAATACTGTTTTTGCACCGGTGGCAGGGTTGACAAAACTTACTCTTCCCGCGAAGCGTTCAGTAAACCAGATATTATTATCGGGGCC
>JAATGJ010000059.1 GCA_015654695.1 Chitinophagales bacterium
CTTTATTCGCCGTTCTTTATTCTCAGTCATACCAACATAAATGTAGTTTCTGGTTAAGCTATTAAGCGCATAGACGTAAAACATGGCATTTGAAGAATTAAAAGTTAAAGCCGAAGTAATAAGTACTTCGGCTTTTTAGTGCCCGAGATCGGACCTGCCTGCCGGCAGGCAGGATCGAACCGATACATCCTTGCGAACGGCAGACCTGCCTGTCGGCAGGCAGGTTTTGAGTCTGCTGCGTCTGCCAACCCGCCCGCGAACAAGCGGGATGTATAATAATTATTGCAAAGATTTCAGAGTTTGCTTCAGAAATTCTTTTCCGACTCCTGACTTTAGAAATTTTTCTCTTTTTCTTGCTTCTATTCTTGTTAAAAATTCTTCGGTATAGAACAAAACAAATGGTCGGTAAGGTGCTGTAGTTTTATTATTCCCATTTTGATGTTGCTTTATTCGCCGTTCTTTATTCTCAGTCATACCAACATAAATGTAGTTTCTGGTTAAGCTATTAAGCGCATAGACGTAAAACATGGCATTTGAAGAATTAAAAGTTAAAGCCGAAGTAATAAGTACTTCGGCTTTTCAGTGCCCGAGATCGGAATCGAACCGATACATCCTTGCGAACGGCAGATTTTGAGTCTGCTGCGTCTACCAATTCCGCCACCCGGGCAATTGATTTGGGGTTGCAATATTACGCCTTTCCGCTTAATTGATGTCTTATACGGTCTAAATATTTTTTCTTGTAATAGTATTCTTTTACCTGCAGCAACTCTTTTTCGGAAGTAGTATCTTCCTGGTAATTTGTAATAATCTTTTTAACAGGTTCATATATTTCATTTTGCATGGCGTCAATCGCCGTTTTTAAATTGTCAATGGCCCCCTGGTCTTCCGCATCCATTAATTGTTCATTTATTTCCAGCACTTCCATTAAGAAACCAGGCGGCAGCTCATATTTTTCTTCTTCTTCCAGCAGACCCTTTTGTTGTAAAACATATTTGATCGTTTCATCAGGATTTTTAAAAGCTTTATAAGCCTTATTTAATAAGGCTGATTTTTCCAATGATTCAGACTGGGCCTCCGTATTATCATTCACAAAATAATCCGGGTGATATTTCCGGCTTAATTCAAAAAACTTTTTATGCAGGGATGTTATGTCAACTTTTAACTGTACGGGTATCTCAAATAGTTCAAAATAATTCATCTTGCTGCTCTGCTTTTTCAAATTACATTTGCGCTTTGTTTTGAGAAAGCTTTTATTAGTTATTAATTATCTCAAAACAAACAATGACAACAAAGGTACGACTATGACAAGGATTGGACTGATAAGAGAAGGAAAAAATCCTGCTGACAACCGCGTGGCGCTGACACCCGCCCAGTGCAAATGGATATTGAAGAATTCCCATGAGATCAGTATAGCGGCGCAAAGTTCTGCGGTCCGTTGCTTTGCTGACAAGGAATATGCCATGGCAGGCGTGGAAGTAAAAGAAGATCTTGGCGATTGTGATATTCTTTTTGGGATAAAGGAAATACCCTTGCAAGAACTGATGCCGGGAAAGACCTATCTCTTTTTTTCCCATACAAAAAAGAAACAACCGCATAACCGGCAATTACTCCGGGCCATACTGGATAAAAAAATTACACTGATTGATTATGAATGCCTGGAACATGATGATGGACAAAGGATCATTGGTTTCGGATTTTTTGCCGGTATAGTCGGCGCTCATAATGGAATGATGGCCTATGGAAACAGGACAGGTCTTTATAAACTCGACAGGGTTTATAAACAACGGAGTTTTCGCGAACTGATACATACTTATTTCGGTTTACGGTTGCCCAACGTAAAGATCGCTATCACCGGATCGGGCCGCGTGGCGCATGGCATACTGGAGATCATGAACCTGATGGGCATACATGAAGTGGAACCGGAAGATTATTTACGCAGGAGATTTTCCTACCCGGTCTATACCCAATTGAAAGGCGCTGATCTTTACAAAAGCAAGATCACCGGCAAATACAGCCGGTCCGACTTTCACGCCCACCCGGAAAAGTATGATTGCAGGTTTTTACCTTATACAGAACAAACGGATATATTAATGAACGGTGTCTATTGGGACAAGAACGTGCCAAGATTGTTTGAAAAGAAAGATGTGCACGCGGAAACTTTTATCATTCATACGATTGCTGATATTACAGATGATACTGATGGTTCGGTACCGGTTAACCTGGGAGATCAATCCATTGAAGATCCTGTTTACGGCGTTGACAAAAATACATTGGAGAAAACGGCTCCCTATATAAATACTTCTATTGATGTAATGGCGGTGGGTAACCTGCCTAATGAATTACCCCGCGATGCCAGTCGTTATTTTGGGGAACAACTGATCAAGTTTGTGCTGGAAGACCTGCTGAAAGGCGGGTCGGATATTATTAACAGGGCCACCATCGCCAGGGATGGCGACCTGGCAAAGCAATTTGAGTATTTGAGGGATTACGCTAATGGTTCACTTGCATCTTAAATGCACATAACTTATTATTTATTTTTTAAGATGCCCGGAAATACAGAGCTTGTATGAATGATCATTTCTCCAAAAAGTGTATTAGCCCAGGCAAACCATTTGCGGGTAAATTTTGAAGAATCATCCTTGTGAAAAGATTCATGCATAAATCCTGTACCCGCATGGGTGCTCACTAATGTATCAATACAGTTTTTTACTTCTTTTTCATTCACACTGGTGATAGCTCTTAAAATGATGCTCATCGGCCAGATGGTATCCGCACCGGTATGCGGCCCGCCCATTCCTTCACCGGCTTTTCCTTTATAAAAAAATGGATTAGCCAGAGACAATACTACTTTTCGTGTATTAAGATATAAAGGGTCACCAGGATGTATAGCTCCCAGGTAGGGCAATGATAACAGGGAAGGTACATTCGCATCATCCATCAGGTGAAAGCTTCCGAAACCATTTACTTCAAAAGCAATGATTTTCCCGAATTTCGGATGATTGATAATGCCATCTTCTTTCAGTGCATTCTTTACCTGTTGCTGAAGTTGTTTGGCTCTTGTTGCTATTTTGTTATCTGCAACAGCGGGCAAAGAACATAATTCAGCTAATTTTCCTAATACGTCAATCGCAAACATATTGCTCGGTACCAGGTAAGGAAAAAGCGTACAGTCATCGCTGGGGCGGAAAGTCGAACATATTAATCCATTTGGTTTTACCGGGTAACCATAACCGCTTAATGGTACACCATCCGTAGCCCAGGCTGTAGTTCGCTGGAAAGTGTAAGGTCCGTTACCGGTAAGCCGTTGCTGTTCCGTAAAGGTTTGCAATACCAGGCGCATCGCTTCTTTCCATTCGTCGCCAAATAAACTGGTATCGCCGGTTTGTTTCCAGTAGCCATGTGCCAGCCTGATGGGATAACATAAACTATCAATCTCCCATTTACGTTCATGAATGCCGGGCTTCATAGCGGTGATATCATCTTTCCATTCACTTATTTTATTGAAATCTTTATAAAAAGCGTTGGCGTATGGATCAAGCAGGATGCATTTAGCCTGTCGGTTAATTACTCCTGCGATCAGTTGCTGTAATTTTTTGTCAGTTTTTGCCAATGGTAAATAAGGCCATACCTGCGCTGTGCTATCCCGCAGCCACATGGCGTCAATATCACCGGTGATAACATAGGTATCCGGTTTGCCATTTATCATTTCAAACTCTACCGTAGTGTCTAGTGTATTGGGAAAACAATTTTCAAATAACCATGCCAGTTCAGGATTAGCGATCTGCTTTTTTAGTTTTAGTAGGGTAGCTTCCACTGCTTCACTGGTGAATTTCCGATCGGCCAGTGGCGGACGTTTGCTTTCAAAATTCACAGGGTTTGCAGCAAAAAGACCGGTAGGCTTTACCAATAATGCTGTAGCCAGTATGCCGCTGGTTTGAATAAATTTTCTGCGGGATTTCATGATGATGGGTTTTAAAAGCAGTGAATACTTATGTACTGCTCTTACATATAAAGATAGTAGTCTTTTAAAAGTTCGGTAAATACTTCCGTGTATTCATTTTTTTTATTCCGGGTAGCTATTTCATCCGTTATAGTTGCTGCTGGTTTTCCCAAATGGGCTTCGATCATAAAACGGGAATAACCGTGATTTTCAGACGGGCGGACAAATATTTTTTTTGTGATCGTTATTTTCTCCTGGTCAAATAGTTGATTTATTTCTTCGTGTCTTTTATAGGGAAGGAGCAGGTAAAATTTTCCATCCATCAATAAACCGGCAGCAATAATGGTAAGCAGATCAGCCAGTATTAATCCGCTGTCATGATGCGCTATATTTTTTTTATTGGCAGGAGATGTTAGTTCATTTTCATAAAAAGGCGGATTGCTGATGATGATATCATATTTATGAGGAAACGTAATAGCTAAGTCGTTTATGTCGCCATGAATAATATTGATTTTTTTCTTCCACGGAGAAGCGGCGATATTTTCAGCAGCCTGTTCCGCCGCCACTTTATCTATTTCAACTGCATCAATCATTACATCTAATTGCTGCGCCAGCACCAGGCTCAGTAAGCCAGTACCTGTGCCAATATCAAGCGCCTTGTTGATTTCAGGCTTCATAGTTCGGATTTCCCGGGCCACCCAGGCCGCAAACAAACAGGCGTCCGTCGTTACTTTCATGGCGCAGCGATCCTGGTGGACAGTGAATTGTTTGAACTGGAAATAGGAATTTGCCATTATGATTTCAGATCTTCCACGAAAATAACATGATTGCCGAAAGGTATAAGAAGGGTATCTCCATCGTTCACCATTCCGCTCTTGCTGAAGAGCTTACTGACAGATCAGCAAAATCCCCGGCTAAATATTTATAATAACCGGTAATAGCGATCATCGCGGCGTTATCGGTACAATATTCAAAGGCAGGTATAAAAGTGCGCCAGCCATATTTACTGCCCGTTTCTTCAAAACCTTTTCTAAGACCACTGTTAGCAGATACGCCACCGGCGATACAGATGTCCGTAATGCCGGTTTCCAGTGAGGCTTTTTTTAGTTTATTCAATAAAATCGTAACGATCCGTTGCTGGATGGAAGCGCAGATATCAGCCAGGTTGTTTTCTATAAAGGTTTTCTTTTCTTCCTGCGTCGCTAAAAATTCTTCTTTATAAATGGTACTGGCGCCTGCGTTTTGTAAAAAGTAAAGAATGGAAGTTTTCAATCCGCTGAAACTAAAATTCAATCCCGGTACCTGTGGCTCAGGAAACTTAAAACGACCCGGGTCGCCCTGCGCTGCATATTTATCAATCAATGGTCCGCCGGGATAGGGGAGTCCTAACAGCTTCGCTGATTTATCGAATGCTTCGCCTGCCGCATCATCAATGGTTTCACCGATCACTTTCATTTTATACGGCGATTCACATACTACGATCTGTGTATGTCCGCCGCTCACTGTTAAGCATAGAAAAGGAAAACCCGGTTTTGGGTCAGCAATAAGATTTGCCAGTACATGCGCCTGCATGTGATGTACGGCTATTAACGGTTTATTTAATGCCAGGGAAAGTGATTTGGCGAATTGTGATCCTACAAGTAATGAACCAATAAGACCGGGTGACTGGGTAAAAGCGATTGCATCTATATTTTGCATTTTGCATTTTGCGTTTTGCAACGCAGCCTCTGCAACAGGTACTATATTCTGCATGTGTGCACGGCTGGCCAATTCAGGTACTACACCGCCATATTGTTCATGCACGGTTTGATTGGCTATGAAATTGGAAAGAATTTTTCCATCCCTGCAAACAGATGCCGCTGTTTCATCACACGAAGATTCTATTGCGAGAACAACTCCCAAACCCACTAAAGGGGGCTTTGCTACAGTCTGATTGCTTTGCATATTTACAAATGTAGAATGGTTTTACAACTTCAGAATCACTCTACTTTCTTTTCATTGCCTTAATGCAGAATTGATTACTATTCATGCCTCAAATATAGAAAGTGGTTACAAAATTTCGGAGTCTTCGTAAGCCTCCCCTTCAGGAGAGGTTTGGAGGGGTGATTTACTTACTCCTTATCGCTACTACCGGGTCCATCTGCGCCGCCTTATAAGCTGGTATGATCCCTGCAATAATACCCACTGCGAGACAGATAAAAAATGTCCATATCATATTAGCGACAGAGAGATAAATAGGGAAATCCAATGCCTTACTGAGTATCTGTGTTAATAGAAAAACCAGCAGCAATCCCATTACACCACCAACAAAACACAAGAAAGAAGATTCAAGCAGAAACTCACTTAGTATCACACGTTTCTTGGCGCCCAGCGCTTTCTTCAGCCCGATCTGTCCCGTCCGTTCACGCACCGTAACGAACATTATATTTGCCACTCCAAAGAGACCAACGATCAGGCTGATGCCGCCGATGACCGCACCCCCGATATTCAAACCCACGAATGCATCACTGACTGCATCGCTGAAATCATTAATATCGTTTAAAGCGAAATCTGCTTCTTTTGTCGGGCTTAATTTGTGAATAGCCCTCATGGTGCCGGTAAGATCATCTTTCAATGCTTTACTCGTTAAATCATCTTGTCCCTTCACCATAATAAAAGGCATGGCCCTTCTTTCATCTATCAAATTGCGGGAAAATTTGTAAGAGAGAATAATACTTTTGTCAAAATCCCACCCGCCAAGCATCTGCTTGCCCTGTTTTTTGATAATGCCTATCACCAGCAGGTTTTTCCCGCGGGCCTTTAATTCCCTGCCTATGGCCACTTCTCCGGAACCAAATAATTTTTCGGCCACTTCATTGCCGATTACAACTGTATTACCACCAGTGTTAAATTCAGCATCTGAAATATAACGGCCATATTGTATCTCTACCGGCTGAATGTTGTCAAAGTCCTCAGTGATGCCATACATTTTTACATTCGACAGGATATTCCCTCCATACTCTATATTATCCTGGGCTTCAATTTTAAAAGCTATGAATTTGGCGCTTGCCGTTCTTTCCCGGATATGCTTCATCTCTTCATACTTCGGCGATGGCCGGTTCACATATTTCCACCAGGGATAATCCGGGCCGCCACCCCATTGCCATTTATCAATGTAAATAGAATTAGACCCCATCGCTTTTATTTCATTCTGGATATTATGTTCGAGGCTATTGACGATAGCCAGCACACCGATGATGCAGAAGATGCCGATCGTAATGCCAAAGAGGGAAAGGAAAGTGCGGAGTTTATTCTTCCACAATTCCTGCAGCGCCATTTTAAAACTGCTGCCAACGATTTCTATCGTGCGGCGGATCATGCGGCAAATTTACTGATTTGCCCGGGCCTTAAGACCCGGGCCATGAGATATTCCTAAAATATCTTCAGGATCTTTTATTGCTGACTTTATTTGTATGCAGGATCGCGGCATTGCTTTTTAATCTTTTTTCCGCTTCCTCCTTTCCTTTTACAGACAAAAGTTTATTTGGCGCTGTTTTCAATGACAATTCAAATTGCCGCAATGCTTCTGCGGGTTTGTTTACTTCCAGCAACCATTCGCCGTACATTTCAAAAGATGGCTTTACAATCGAAGGCGGCCCATAGGCATACGTACTGCCGGTTTCAAGTTCAGTGGCCTGTTTCAAAAACTTTTCAGTTGCGTTCATATCTTTTTTCAACCATGCGCCCATGGCCTTTAACTCCAGTTCAATTACTTCCGTTTTCTGCAGGTCATTTCGTGTAGGCACGGACCTGCTGATGTTTCCGCAAACCTGCATGCCTGTACCGGACACTTTTGTTTCTTCCGTTAGCCGTTCACCCGCTAATTGCTGAATGACTTTAACCATACTGTCTGCATCGTTTTTATAATAAGCATCCATGCCTCTTACAAAATAATTCCGGGCACGGGCTAATATGTTCAGGTCATTCAGCGGAAAAGCAATTTCAGCAACGCCACTTGTGTAATCATTGGTTTCAGCGAGATAGGTTGTTTTTAAAAAAGTTACGTGGGCTCTTGCAGCAGCACTGGGCAGCGCCCTGCAATATTGTTCCATACTGTCCACCATTTTGCGTGCTATGTCTTTCTTTCCCTCTTGCAGGTAGCCGTATAATAACCAGTGATAGGAATGATAGCCCAATGCATCATTATCCAGTTTCTTTCTTTCCTTTCTTTGTTTTTCAGCCGCCCAGGAAACTATATTACTGCTTACTACTTTGTCCCACAGTCCAAGCGCTAAATAAGTATGTGTGGGCATGTGTAGCGCATGGCCTGCCCCGGGTGCTACCATGGCATATTTATCAGCAGTAGCTAATGCCGCCGCCGCATGACCGGGATCATCATAGGCATGAATAACGTAGTGCAAAGCTCCCGGGTGCAATGGATTTCTTTCTAATACTTCCCGGGCAATGGCTGCGGCCTTTTCATATTGTTGTGTACGCCGGTCCGCCGGATCCCAGCCGATCAGCGATAAACTGTAAAAGGCGGCTACTTCATTATTACCGGGATATTTTTTGTACAGGGTTTCCATGTATGCCGCATAGCTGCTGTCCCTTTCTGCTTTATTTCCGCTGCCATATAAAATAGTAATGCCTTTGATAAAATCTTTTTCCAGTTCTGTTGTTGCTTTACCGGCTCTATCTTCAGGTGCTGGCGCGAGTTGCTGCAGTATCTTGTTGCCTGTCTTATAATCCTGCTCCCTCCACAATGGATGATTATGCGTCATGGCTTCGCCCCAATAGGTCATGACAAAACCAGGATCAAGTTTTCTTGCTTCAATGAATGCTTCTGCCGCATCTTCATATTCAAAACTATGGAGGAGCAGCATGGCTTTTTTAAAAGCAGGTTGCGCTTCGGCTTTACCGGTGACGGTAAAATCTATCTCACCGAGTTTACCGGTTGATTTATCACTGCCGGAAGAACAAGCAACTAAAAGCAGGGCAGCAATGGCCAAACAGGCAGGTAAATATCTGGCGGAGCGCATAATGAATGATTTTCGTGTATCTAAATTTACAGCATTTTATTTCACAGCCGTTGCGATGATATGCACTGTCCTTTATGCACGGTGTGTGATATTTTATGCATTCAATCCGAGGTTCGTTGGCAAACCATCCAAACTTTTCAAATTATTTTGCTGCACATATTCATGCATGCCATCAGCCCCTTTCTTTTCCGCCCATTCAAAATGAATATCTCTTTCACCAGTATAGTCATACAATGGCACACCAAAACCACACGATGTTTGCACCAGGTCAATATCAGCGACGATGATCTGTCTTGTACTTGGATAAATTTTAAAAGGAGATGAATACTTTTCCCATTCATCAGTGCCCGGCAAAACAGCGAATCCTTTTCCATACAAGCGCAGGATATTCGGCGCGCCTTCAAATGAACAAAACATGATGGTAATGCGGCCATTCTCCAGTGTATGCGCCGAAGTTTCATTGCCACTGCTGATAAGATCCATGTAGGCAACTTGATGTTCAGACAGTACTTTGAAACAATCCAATCCTTTAGGTGAAAGGTTCACTCTTCCATTTGCACTTAAAGGAGCAGTAGCGACAAAGAATATATGTTGCTTTTCGATGAATTCTTTATGTGACGGTTTGATAAAGTCGTGGAGTTTTCCCATTTTCATCCTGTTTGCGGGTATGAAGATAGGAAGGAATCGTTATTTTGGTTTGCCGGTAACAGAACAGGTACGGGTACGGGTAATCGCAGAGACGCGGTTGTGTTTTTAACAAGCGGTTATTAACTAATCAATTCTTCAGCATCTTTTTACATGCTGATTCTTCAACATCTTTACATCCTCGTATCAATTATCTATTTCTTTCAGCAATTGCTTTATAATTTTCTTCAAATCCTTTTCTTTAGCCTTTGCATCATCCAGGCTATAAAATAATGCAAGCCGCCTGCCATCTTTGTAATCACCCTCCAGTAGTCCTGATTTATCGGTTACACCCGCACCTCTTAAAAATATCAGCCGGATACAATCCTTTTTAAACAAATTAAATCCAACAATATATCGTTTGTAATCTTTTGGATCAAAGGGTTTCATTTTGCCTGTATAATAAAACGCAGGGGCGTTCCAGTATATTCCTTCACCAATTTTTTTGTCCGTACTTAAAATACAGTTACGTAAATATTCAGCGACACCCGACAAAGGATGCTTGAGTTTGCTCATGAATTCATCCACCTTTCCAGGCTCAGAAATTCCTGCTGACAGGTTGGTTTCTTTTTTCATGTATTTATAGTTTATGCTTGTTGCATTTTACTCATATCCATATACAACACATTCCACCGATGCCCGTCCAGGTCGGAAAAAATACAACCGTACATAAAGCCCTTCATGTCGCCGGGTTGGTGATTACTGCTGCCACCGGCAGCGATTGCTTTGGCTGCCATTTCATCCACTTCCTTTTTGCTTTGTGCATCCACAGAAAGTAATACTTCAGTTGTGTTTTTAGAAAGATCCGCTTCGTTATTGATACATTGTTTGAATGTCGGTTCATCAAAAAGCATGCACACTATATTTTTTTCGCCAATCATTAAACAGGCGGAGTTAGGCCCGTTGCCTTGTTGAGTGTTGAAGGTAAAGCCAAGTTTAGTAAAAAAGGCTTTTGATTTTTCAATATTTTTTACCGGCAGGTTGATCCAGAATTGTTTCATGGTTTATTGTTTTAATAGTTGTTTAGCTGTTCAATTTTTATTTTGCATTTTCATCTGGCTGGAAGATCCCAAAAACATTATTATCCGGGTCAATAAAATAGCCCTGCCAGCACCTGCCGGGAATAGCAAATTTTGGTAATGCCACCTGTCCGCCGTTAATAAGAATTAATTCCGAACTGGTATCAAAATCTTCTACCATGATGGAGCAGGTAAATGCATTGGTGCCGTGTCCGGGTGGGGGAGTATGTGCAGGACGTTTTAATAATCCTCCGTTTATTCCCATTGTTTCAATGCGGTAGTATTCGATGGGCACAAACTCTTCTTTTATGAAACGCCATCCAAAAATAGTGGCGTAAAATGTTAGCAGGCTTCCGGGGTTGGACGCCTGGATCTCAAAATAGGCGACTGAGTTCATAACTTTTTCGGTTAATTATTTAGGGTTATTTTTTTTGCACACGGATGACACGGGTTAGACGGATGAACACAGATGCTTAATGCTGCTTTGCAGCATTAAGCCGGATTATCCATATTACTTATCTATAGTTGGACATACATCTTAAATTCTGCAAAGCAGAATTTATCCGTATTCATCCGTTGTATCTGTGTCATCCGTGTGCTTGTATTTTCTCTAATTGCCTTGCTAACAATTTCTCCAGTTTTACAAAGCCCTCATTCATGCCACCTTCCATACCAGAACCGATCATCCCATCGCGGTCAGCTACTGATTTGAACACACTTTGAATTTTTAATAGTGTTCGTTCATCGGGAAGGGCTACAAATGTGGCTGTTTCTAAAGAAACGTGGCCACGTTCCGGTAATCCTTCAAACTCAAATGTCCTGATCATTCTTTCCGGCTCCAATACTTCGTGCATCACGCCGTTAAAACCATATTTGTTTCCTTTTTCATCGTAGTGGACAAAACGGTAAGCACCCCCGGAACGGTTATCATATTTTTCGATCTCCATTTTTAGACGGTCGGGGCCTATCCATTGTATCAGCAGGTCAGGGTCACTGAATGCTTTGAATACTAATTCCCGCGGGGCGTCAAATTCCCGTTCAATAAAAAATTCCTGTTTGCCGGGTTCGGCGATGATTTTTGTTTGATTACTCATTGTTTTTTTGTTTTTAAAAGTTCATCCAGGTTATTATGTGCCATGGCGAATCCTTCTTTAAAGCCCATGCTGACGATTTTCTCCATGTCTTCTTTACTGGCAAAAGTGATGATGACGTTTACTTTGGTACCGGCGCCGGTAGCCGTAAATATATTTTCCCAATGCATATTGGGCAACTCAGTGTTTTTATTACCTGCTTCATCGCAAAATGCATCTTCAGCCGTAAACCATTTTAAATTTTCTATTTGCAGGTAATTGAGCAGGCACCAGAATTTACTTCCATCCGGCCCCAGCATATAATAATGCCAGCGGCCACCTTCCCTGAAATCCATTGTTTTGGTGATGGCTTTAAAAGGAAGTGGCGCCCACCATTCCGCCAACAGCTCACTGTCCGTCCATGCCTGCCACACCCATTCAAGGGTTGCATCAAATTCTCTTTCCACCAGCATGGTAGTATCACTGGCAGGATCAATGTTGTAGATTGTTTGTTTCATTTTTTAATGATTTGTAAGATTCTTTCAATTTTAGTTAAAGCCCCGTTCCAGCCATCTGTATAACCATGACGTGAAGCAGGATCCAGGTTTTTATGTTCCAGTACGATTTTTGTTTTTTCTCCCAGCGACTGAAAGCTCACGGCCACTTCAGATATGTGGCCCGGTTCGCTTTTCCATTCCCAGGAATATACCAGGCTTTTATGTTCAATAATAGTTAAGAAGGTTCCCCTGCAGGTATGTTGAGTAAGATCGGAATCGCTGAACGTAATTTCAAAAGCGCCTCCGGGTTGTACATCCATCTTTACATTTTCAACCGTGCCATCTGGGTCAGAACCAAACCAAAGTTTGATCAGCTCGGGTTCTGTCCATGCTTTCCATAATAAGCTTACGCCGGCATCAAAAATCCTTTCTACAAATATTTCGTTTACTGTATTACTTTCCATGGCCCTTCTTTTTCAATTCTTTTAAAACATTATCAAGGCGGTTAAACCGGCTTTCCCACATTTGCCGGAAAGGTTCTAACCAGTCGGATACTTCTTTCATCTTTTTAGGATTTAAATGATAATAAATTTCACGGCCAGTCAGTTCCTATTTTACCAACTGGCATTCGGCCAGGATCTTAATGTGTTTGGATACGGCCTGCCGGCTGCTGTCAAAATGTTCGGCAAGGGCATTGGGTGTCATGGCCTGCAGGGCTATCAGGGTCAGGATGACTCTTCGCGTTGGATCGGCTATGGCCTGGAATACATCTCTTCTCATTACTGGTTGAATTTAATCTGCTACTGTTCGGTTGCAAATATAAGCGCAACTGATTGGTTTCACAAAATATTTTTACAATTATTTTTTTTAAAGCAGGAATAAGGCTGAAAATACATGCCGTCAGTGAGATACCGGTTACCAGGCTATAGGTTGTAAGGCTTGCCAGCGAAGGAAATAATTCTTTCTTTTTTAATCTATGAATTCGCAATGGGCCTGGATGATCGCGAGAACAAAAGATAAACGATATACAAGACTATCATAATAGAATCAGCAATGACGGCAGTACCTGCTCCGAGACCCGAATAGGAAATGCCTGATGACAGCACTAAGCTGATGAATATGATCTTGCTTATGCCTGCGATGACAAGGACGAACCGCCTTACCGCTGTATTGAAGGCTCCGTAAATGAGCATAATACCGACCAGGCCGATCAAGGCTCCCCAGTTGCGGACGATAATTTCTTCCACAGGGCCTTCAATCGTTTCGGCGAAATTGGATGTAAGAGAAGCTTGCGGTGAAAACAATGCAAGAAACATAGTACAGGTTAATAGCCCTGAAATGAGCATAACCCATTTAAAGTTGGTTAAGAAAAAACGCATAGCTTAATAGTTTGGTTAAGGCAGATCGTATGTTGGGCTGTTGTATTAAAATTAAAAAAAAATCTAGTACACCAGCTATGAAATATTGTGTCAGCTTTATGCTTTAGTTGATGTTTCTGGTACCGTGATGTGCCTTCGTTATTGCTCAGTAAACCCTTAAAGAAGTTGCTTTTATTGGAATTTTTTACACAGTTCATGTTGTGTGCTGACTTTCTTCTGTCGCACCTGATTATGTTATTTTAGAAATGTCTGTGCTACAAAATAACCACCACCAATAACAATCAATGGCATCGAAATAGCCATAAGTACAATTGTCCAATTGAATGCTCCAAAATATGTCAAAAGTCTAGCTGTCGTTGGATTAGTTGGGTCATAGGCTATTGTAGCTTCCTCACCAACATACCAATTTGCGGGCGAACTGGATGAGATATGCCGGTAAATAATTTCTTGATTTGTGCTTGTCTTGAATTTGAAAATTGGCTTATAGGTTACGCCATCAGTGCCATCTATTTTTTCAAGTTCAATCACAGTGCCAATAACTCGGTCACTTTTTCTTATAAACGCCAATGATTCTTTAAAAATTAATAGGGATATAACCAATAGAATTATCCCAATTGTCAATGAAATACTATAAAACATATTTAATTACGGTTTGAGTTTGGCAGTGGTTAGCACATAGCAATTGTCACTCGCCCAAATACGGGTCTTTAATTTTTTTTGTTTGGTAATTGATGTTTGAAAATTTTACTTCACATTTATTACCTGTAGGTGATTGGGCTAAAAATCCAATTTTAAGGTCTTTTGTATTGTTAAATTGAAGATGCCGTACCAGGAACCATTTTTTATTGTCCACAGAGTAGTAAAGGGTAATTACATTATCTGCTTTCGCTATTTTATAAAACACTTTGTCGCTTTTTATTTCAACAGAATTACAATCATCCGAAATGTCTTTTGTAACAACGCTAACTACTCTTTTTGCCCCGGTATAATCTTTTTCAAAACAAAATTTAATCCAATTCAAACTGTCTTCTATTAAAACAATTGCCCCACCGTCCCATTTGTTTAAAAATGAATGCTGAATAGATGTTGAAAGAACAAAGTTATTGTCGGCTTTAAATAAAAGTTTGGGAGCATTGTCTGTATTATATGTTACGTTTGGATCTCTAAACATATCAGTTTTAGGCCCTGCCACAATAGTTAAAATATCATTTTGAATACTATATTTCACCGGAGCATTGTCCCAGACAAGTGAATGGGGAATTGAACTGATTTTTAAAGAGTCTTTACCTTGAGCTATAGTTTGATGGTGAAGTCCAATAAAAAATAAAACCACTAGAAAATAAATTAGATAAAAATGTTTATTCATTTTACAGTTATTAGGTAGTGTTGTCATCCGTTGCCACCAAGGTCAGAGCTTGGCCGATGTGGCGATATTCCGTGTTGAGTCAGCCCGAACTGTTGCTGAGTAAAGATAATAAAGCTGAGAATATACCCTATAGCTTGGCTTTATTCATCAGTTGGATATGTCGCTGAGGAGCGATGTGAAGCTGAGAGTATATTCGTTAAGCCGCCATATACCTCTTGTTGGTTGATGCTTTTTTACGCCCATAGACAAGAATTGACCTTACGGAGTTTTTGAGAAAATAAAGCACTTTTCTTCTACTTCCTTATCCCGGATAAGACATATTTGATTATTTTGTTTGATTGCTCCTTTATAAGTTGTTTCTACAGACCCTTCCAATTTGATATCTTCAGATTCTTTATTGTTAAAATGAATAATAATATTCGATCCATCAATTTTATATATTCCTTTTTGAGAAAATTTCTTGTCACGACCAAACCACTTAGATACGGATTGAGGATCATTTGAAGAAACCGATTGCAGATATACACTTCCATCATCATAAAATCGCATGTATGTAAATATTTCAATATTAGCAGCGGGAACGCCCCCAGTTTTAGCTATGTATAGGCCGTCAAATAAAATAGTTGATTTGGTTTCTGCCTGGGAATACGAACAAAAAGTTGTCGTGATTAGAAGTGTCACGAAGATTAATGTTTGTTTCATTGTGAGGTTTTTTAAAATAGCAGCCAAATCAAAAATAAGCGAAAGTTTGACCTGTTAGGTATTTCCTTTTTTGTCTATACCACTTATTGTCAATTAATGATCTGTATTGTTTGCTCTTAAAAACTTTCTTCAATACAACTGTCTCCTTCAAAAAAAATCCCACCTGCTTTCGCAAATGGGATTAAAAATTTTGTAAAGGCTATTGGTATGAGATATAAAAATGAACCGGTATATTACTGGTCTCCTAATCAAGTTTTGTGATCTTCAGTACATTCGTAGGCAGGTGCAGGTGTATGGGCGTACTTCCCGTACTTACCACAATGTCGCCGGTTTTTACAAACCCTCTTTCTTTCAGGATATTTATCTGGTCTGAAAAAATATCATCAAGACTGGTTTCTTCATCATAATAAAAAGCCCTGACACCCCAGCTAAGGCTTAGCTGGTTTACCAGTGATCTTTCTTTGGTGAAAATATATAAAGGAGATTTAGGACGATAACTGCTCAGTATAAAACCTGTGTAACCACTTTGTGTCATACCCAGCAATCCATCAGCATTACAATCTTTGGCAAGGTTGCAGGCATTGTAACAGACAGCATCGCTGAGAAAAGAAGGGGAGTGGGCCTGTGGCTGCAATACTTCTTCCAGGTTATAACGATAATCTGTTTTTTCCACTTCTTCAATGATCTTGCACATGGTTTGCACTACCAGCACCGGGTGCTGACCGGTAGCTGTTTCGCCACTCAGCATTACGGCATCGGCGCCTTCCAGTACAGCATTGGCCACATCAGTGATCTCGCTACGGTTGGGTTTGATGCGGTCTATCATGCTTTCCATCATCTGTGTAGCTACAATCACAGGCTTTGCACGATGGAGGCATTTGCGTATCAGTTGTTTTTGTATCAGCGGCACTTTTTCAATCGGCAGCTCTACACCCAAGTCGCCACGGGCTACCATGATACCGTCTGATTCTACAATGATATCCCTGATATTGACCAGGGCCTCCGGCTTTTCTATTTTAGCAATGATCTTTGTTTTGCTTTTGTGTTTATTCAGGATGGCCCGCAGACCAGTGATGTCATCCACCTGGCGGACAAATGAAAGGGCTACCCAGTCCAGTTTTTGTTCAATGATGAAATCAAGATCAACCAGATCTTTTTCAGTTAGTGCCGGTAAAGATATTTTTGTATCAGGCAGGTTGATCCCTTTTTTAGAAGAGATAATCCCACCGAGGGTTACTTCTACCTGTACATCATTATTGGGTAAAATTTTTGTTACCCTCACTTCCAGTTTACCATCATCTATCATAATGACATTACCGGGCTTTACATCTTTGTGCAGGCCGGTGTAGGAAACATAGATCCTTTCCTTGGTGCCTACTAATTTTTCATTGGTGAAAGTGAGGATGTCTCCGGGTACAACAGGCAATGAATTATTGATGATCTCACCCACCCGGAGCTTAGGCCCCTGCAGGTCGCCGAGTATAGCAATATTATAAGGTTCCGTTTTGTTGATTTTGCGGATATGCTCGATGATCTTCGCTTTGTCTTCGTGTGCACCATGCGAAAAGTTGAGACGAAAAACGTTGACGCCCGCCTGCACCAGTTCCAGCAATTTGTCGTACGTGTCACATGCGGGTCCAACTGTTGCTACAATTTTAGTGCGATGGTTGGTATGCAGTAAGCCTGCTTTCTTATCCATCTCTTTGTGAAAATACTTTTCTGCGTTTTTTGGCATAGTGTGAATGTTAGGTAGTGGTTATTGGATACCGGGTGCAAGATACCGGATGCTGGAGTATTTTCTCATTCCTTATTTTTCATTTCTGGTTTCTTCTTCTTACTTAAGAGGCCAGTATTTTTACGATCTTCATCCATTCTTCGCTGATCCCGCCTTTATTCTTTACGGCTTTTTCTAGGGGAATATAGTGCATCTTGTTGTTAAGGATACCTACAAATACATTATGTTTCCCTTCCATCAGGCATTCTACGGCATGATAGCCCATCCGGCTTGCGATCAGCCTGTCTATCCCGGTAGGAGACCCGCCCCGTTGTATATGTCCGAGTATCGCTACCCGTATTTCCGCATTCGGAAGATTTTCCTTTAATACTTTTTGCACTTCATTGGCGCCGCCAAATTCATCACCCTCTGCTACCACGATCAGGTTAACCAACTTTTTACGTTTTTCTTTTTCCTGCAATGATTCGATAATGTCCTTAATATTTGTTTTTCTCTCGGGTATCAATATGTTTTCGGCGCCTGTCGCAATGCCACTATGCAGGGCTATATATCCTGCATCACGACCCATTACTTCAATAATGAAGATACGGTCATGCGCATCCATGGTATCCCTTATCTTGTCTATTGCTTCGATAGCCGTATTGACCGCTGTATCAAACCCGATAGTATAGTCGCTGCCGTGAATGTCTTTATCAATAGTGCCGGCAATTCCGATACAGGGCATATCAAACTCCTTGCTGAATTTGACAGCGCCGCGGAAAGACCCATCGCCGCCAATGATCACAAGGCCATCAATACCTTGCTTTTTCAGGTTGTCGTAAGCTTTTTTACGGCCGGGGGCTTCGTAGAATTCTTTGCACCTTGCCGTTTTAAGAATGGTGCCGCCCCGCTGGATAATGTTGGCTACAGAGCGGCCTTCCATTTTAAAAATATCCTCTTCGATCATGCCCTGGTAGCCTCTCATGATACCAAATACTTCGAGACCATGGTAAAGGCCAGTACGGACGACAGCTCTGATAGCGGCATTCATCCCTGGGGCATCGCCTCCAGACGTAAGAACTCCGATCCGGGAAACTTTTTTTGTCATTAATAATGCTATAACTGATTAAGAAAAAATCTTAAGGCATGAAGCAATCATCAGAACAGAACCTAAGTTCCAAAAATAAGATTTTTGTTTTTGATTGCGTGTTTTGTATCGTACATAATATCGCTGAATTCATACGAATAAGTGTTAGGATGCGGATTATTTGTAAAAAATACCCTCCATCACGTACAAAAAACGGGTATTTTTTATCGTTTATTGGTATATATTTCTTTTTATGAATAGATCACTATTACTGCTTTGCATCTTTTTCTCTGCAAAATGTTTTGCCCAGGCTGATACGGCCAAATGGGTGAGAGCTTTTCCGGTTACGGGTTATATGGTGGATGTCAGCGATAGTATAAAACTGGTGCAGGTACAACTACCGGATGGAGTGACTATACCTGAAAAACAGGCGGGTGTGCTAAGAGGGATTTACCGGGATACACGTGCCGATACTATAGTCATAGGTACGGGAAGGTGTAACCTTATAAAGGGGAACTACTATTATTTTACTGTTAATTATAAACAGAGCGGGAGGCAGCCCAGGGAAGGTGACCTGCTTTTTACATTTGTTAAGCCTGCACCAGTGTACCGGGGCCAGGTCATAAAACTGGGGGCTTATTATATTGGCTTGCAAAACGTGTACGAGGACCCTTTCTATGACAGGCACACAATTTTTTCGCACTGGGGAAAAAGTGAAGAGGCTTCTGTTATTGATTCAATGGTGGCTGATATTCATTTTACCGGTAATTATTTTTTGGAAAATAACCCCGGGATGAATGTAAAGATCAAAGGCGGCAGGTATGATGGTAAGATGGTGCTAAACATCATGGTGATCGCAACAAAGAAAGATGTAATTGACTTTTTAGATTACATCATCGCAAGACCGAATCTTTATGCAGGCAGGGAATGGAAAGTGTCTGAAATATTTGCTACCTGGGTATCGGAAGGCGCGCCAACTGTTATAAGGTAACAGTAAAACTGATACGACTATGAATCTTCAGATTTTTTAGCTAAGCTCCTTTGAAAGCAGTATTTTTCTATTTACCCGTAAAATATAAAAGTATGCATTATGGGAGTAACAAAGAAATACCTGAATGAACTGACGTATAAAGTGATCGGTTGTGCTATCGAAGTT
This sequence comes from Chitinophagales bacterium, assembly GCA_015654695.1. Classification (GTDB taxonomy): domain Bacteria; phylum Bacteroidota; class Bacteroidia; order Chitinophagales; family Chitinophagaceae; genus VBAT01. The sequence continues at coordinate 19,633 of JAATGJ010000059.1, forward strand.
CATAAACAATTAGGGCCTGGTTTATTGGAAAGCGTGTATGAAAAATGCTTTGTAAAAGAGTTAGAACTAAAAGGACTTCGCTATCAAAGGCAATTTTGGGTGCCATTAGAATACAAGGGGTTACAAATAGATACGGAATTAAGGTTGGATGTACTGGTAGAGGATATCTTATGTGTGGAATTGAAATCAGTGGTGGACTATTGCCGATCCATGATTCAATCCTGCTTACCTATATGCCAATGCTGCAAAAACCAAAAGGAATTCTGATAAATTTTAATTGTGTCAATATTTTTAAAGAAGGCCAGAAGACACTGGTTAATAATTTGTTCGCTGCACTGCCGGATGAATAATATCAGGAATAGTTGAAACACATAGGCACATAAGAAACATAGAAATACACACATAGGTTTGCTATGTTTAATCTTGTATTTTTGGCAGCAATCTTAGCGAAAAATAAGAAGGAGGAAATCCTGGAGGTGTGAAATCCTATGTGTCTATGTTTCTATTGTGGTAAAAGAAAAAAAGAATTTGCTATCTCTTATTGTTAACGATTTTTTAGACTTGAATGGGAAGCCTGAGCATGAAAAGTATTTCGTGTAAAGATGTTTATTTTGTTTGAACCTGTCAGCATTTATATTAATGTAGCAAAATGAAGATACTGATTACCGGCGTCAATGGCTTTCTTGGATATTATCTTACCGAACAACTATTGGCAAAACAACATACCGTCATTGCAACGGGCAAAGGTGAGTGCCGTCTTCCTTTCGCGCAGCAGGATAATTTTATTTACAGCAGTATGGATTTTACTGATCCGTTCAATGTGCATGACGTGTTTGAAAAACATGCGCCTGGAGTAGTGATACACGCCGGCGCTATGAGCAAGCCCGATGATTGCGAGCAAAACCAATGGCAGGCATATATAACCAATGTGGAAGCAACAGTGACCATGCTGTTAAATGCGGAAGAACATAAAAGCTTTTTCGTATTTATTTCCACTGATTTCATTTTTGACGGGGAAAGGGGTATGTATAAAGAAGAGGATGAACCCGGACCTGTAAACTTTTATGGCAAAACAAAGTTAGAAGCGGAAGATGCGGTGAAAGAATATGAACAGGGCTGGGCTATTGTGCGCACGGTACTTGTGTATGGTAAACCACAAATGGGTAAGGCGAATATCTTAACCGTTGTAAAAGAAAAGCTGGAAAAGGGTGAAACGTATAATGTAGTGGATGACCAGTCACGAACGCCTACTTATGTAGAAGACCTTGCTGCCGGGATAATAGCTGTAATAGAAAAAAAAGCAAAGGGCGTTTATCATATATCAGGTGAGGATATACTCACTCCCTACCAGATGGCTTGCAAAGCAGCTGTTCATCTTGGTTTGGATCAATCACTGATCAAAAAAGCTACGGCTGCTGATTTTTCTCAACCGGCTAAGCGGCCTGCCCGAACAGGATTTGCTATTGATAAAGCAAAGAGAGATTTAGGCTATACCCCCCTATCTTTTGAAGAAGGTTTGAAAAAGACTTTTGAATAGATACCCGGCATTAATGCTTGCCGTAATTCTTCTCTCCGGCAAGGATAGCAACAGTTAAATTATTTTCTTTCGGCGGTATGGGACAATTGTACTTCCCGCTTATATAGGCACAGTAAGGATTGTAGGCTTTATTAAAATCAATCACCACTTTATCGCCAATGATATCATTAAAAGTAAGATCTATGTATCTTCCCGCTGTATAGGTCTCTTCCCCGGTAGTAAGATCAGTGAAAGGGAGAAATAATTGTTCCCTGTATTCTTCCACTGTCATCAATTGTTGAGACTGGTAGAGGCTGAGTTTAACAGCCGTATCATGAATAGTGAAATAAATAGTTCCATACACCCGGAAAACTTTTTTCATCGTACCCGATGTTTCCATACTGAACCAGCTCCCGTTTTTTACTCTTTCAAACCGTGCAATGACCCTGTAGTTTTTATTGATGGGGAAAAAATGTAGTTGCTTTTTATCATCGCCCGTTACCACTTCGTGTTTTTCAATATACCCGTTGATAAAGGCCTGTAAAGAGTCAGTGTAAGTCTGCTGTGCGCTGCCAACAGAAGCAACTAATAGTAGTAAGGCTATAAAGAATTTTGTTTTTGTCATGATGTAAAAGTAAAACAGAAAATTATTCCAAAACCGGCAAATGCACTTCCGCCATCATACACCTGGCGCTGCCGCCACCATTGGTCTCGATAGTTGTTAAAGAAGAATGGATGATCTTATTAAAAGATACCAGCTTTTTCTTTTGCTCATCCGTCAGCGATTCAAAAGCCTGTGTTGACATCACCAGTAATTTATCACCCTGTTTATTTTCTACTTGTAACATATTACCTGCAAAATGATTCATCTGGTGCAAATTAATAGCAATGATCTCTTTCCCGGTTTGTTGTATGGTAGTTTTTAGTTTTTCGTTTTCCTCTTTGTTTTTTACAGAGTCAAGGCAAATGACAATGTATTTATCCCCTACACACATCATCACATTGGTATGATAGATATCCTGCCCGTTTCCATCTGTTGCATGAAACAAAGAAGCCGTATATCCCATCTGGTTACAAAAATCTGCCAGCACTGTTTCATTCGTTCTTGGAGAAAGACAGGCGTACGCGATCTTATTCTCCCTGTCCAGCACCATACTTCCCGTTCCTTCCAGGAAAATATTTTCTTTTTCGTACCGGCTCAGGTCAATTTTTTTTTCAATCAAAAATTTTTTTCCGATAGTATCCAGCACATGCTGTTTTCTTTCCGCCCGCCTGTTGACGGCATACATGGGATACAATAAAATACTGCCATCATCATGAAAAGAAACCCAGTTGTTGGGAAAAACAGAATCAGGCGTATGCGGTTCGTTAGTGTCTTCTACTACTGTTACGTCAATACCGTTTTGCCTTAGCACATTTACAAACGCGTCAAACTCATCCACGGCTTTGGCCTGTATATTGTCATCACTGCCTTTTACCTGGAAAGCATTGTTTACCGCTGTTTCGGCATTGTAGCCAAAATTCACCGGGCGTATCATCAGTATATGTGAAGTTGTTTGCATAAAAAATCAGGGATAGAAGTCGGAAGTCTGAGGTCAGAGGTTGGAAAGAGTCGTTACCATTCAAAAGTCTTTCCGAATTAAGGATTTCGTACTTCCGACTTCGTACTTCCGGCCTCACTCAACATCGTCCCTCAGCAACGGCATACTCATACAATGAAAACCACCTCTTGCCCTTGATAGTTCTGCGGAAGGCATGGTTATCAGGGTATCGTGCATATCCTCTACTTTTATTTCCCCGCTTTCTAATTTTGATACGAGTTCATGCGCATGAATAATGGTAAAGCCGGCTTCTTTAAAAGCTTCTACGGTTTTATCGTTGCGGTCATAGCCAAGTACCACACCTTCCTTTAGCGCCAGCAGGTTGCAGGAGTCAGTCCATTGCTCACGGGCGTCAAACGGAAATTCATTATTGCCGGAATAAATGAACTTTACTTCTTCTTTTGAATGAAGATCTTTTTCACTGATATCGGTCAGCAGTTCTTCAAGGTTGTCATAATAATCAGGATTGGAGGGGTCTTTTTTCCTGAATTGCGTGATCTCTATTTTATCTTCTTTTCTTTTCCCTTCCAGTATCCGTTGCACAGGGTCTGCATCTTCTTTCTTGATAGATTTTTTAGAAAAGTTGCCCAGCATTACCCACATATTTCTTTTCACCTGCGTGAAGATGGTATCAATATGCATATAATCCCGTTTCTTAGGGATTTTCACTACGGTGATCTTTTTCACAATATTCTTTTCAAACAATATAGTGATCACCTGGTGGGCTGCTTCCTGGCTGGTTCTTTCGCTCAGGCCGATCAACAGGTGATCTTTTGTTACCACCATGATATCGCCACCTTCCAGTGTTACTTTTTTATCATCTCCCTCTTTGGGTAAAAGAAAATGATGCGAAGTGTCAGGTATTTCAATAATATTATCCCGGTACGCCGCAAACATCGGGTGGTTGAAGAAGATATATTTCACCAGCAGCGCTTCCCTGGTTCTCGCTTTTTTAGCCGGTTTATTTAATAATACATGATCATTGATCACGATACCAATATCCCTTGTAAAAATAAGATTAGGCACAGGAGGGAAGAGCATTTCCTCTTCGTTCACGGAACCGCTGATAAAAACTTTTGCCAGTTGTACAGATGAAATGGAAGCCAGTTCATTTTGCTTCTGGTAAGAACAATTTTCTATAGCGCAAACAGAGGCAATTAACTTTAATCGTATTTCATGATCTTCGAGTATATCCGCCAGCAGCCATTGCAGCTCTACTACTTTATCAGACTGGAAAAAATCAAGGTGGCCCGGTTTGTAAAAATTGAATTTATTTTTTTTATCATCAATTTCTTTCAGGCGACCCTTTATCTTGCCTGGATCAAGAAAATACAGGAGCAGCTTTGTATAATAATCATATTCTTTTCTCCGTATCGTTTCAAGATGAACGATATCTTCAAATAGCCAGTCCTGCGCTTTGGAGGGCACTACTTTTCCCAGGCCGCTGTCAGGACTATGAACGAGCAACCGTTTAAGGGTACCTACTTCAGATGTAACAGATATTTTATTGTCTTTTTTTGCCATGGTAATTCAATTTTTCAAATAACAGACCAGGGAAGCTACGATGGCTTCATTGCCATTGGGTGCAGCCGCAACATTAATCCGGGATATAGAAATTGGCCGGCAGCATTCCGGAAAATTTAATAATGTGCGTCATATAAAAGGGAAAAAGCATAGAAACTGTAACCAGTTTACAAAAATAAGGCAAATGCACGGTCAACAGATTAACAACTTGGAGGTTGAAAGGTTCCGTTTCTTATTGACCTGTAAACTTACCCACTTTCATTCATGCGCTGCGAGGATAGGAACAGAACTATGGAAAACCAATTTTTTGGTGTGGCTGGCACTGAACATTCTGTTGATGAAAGAATGATTTTTGGGAATGACGATCAGCAGGTCAATACTCCTGTCTTTGGTAAATTGTTCAATTGCCTCATAAAAATCATTCATGCCGATAAAATAAAATTCAGGATTGAATTCAGTAAACATTTTCTGCATACTATTTCTTTCGGCAAGGTATTCATCGGTCAGCGCTACGTAATGCTCATTGTCCACATTCACAATATGAAGGGTGGCATTGAACATATGCAGAACGGTTTTTATCGCCAGCGCCGGGGTGGTCATCTCTACGTTTTTGAAATCGGATGTCAGTGCGATATTCTTTATGCCTGCATAGTTGCAAACATGCGGTACGATCATCACCGGGCACACATTCTGATCAGCCATTTTGAGTGTATTACTGCCAGTGAGCAGTTGCTGCCATTCATCTTTTTCAGATATTCCCATTACGATCAGTTCAGCTGATTTCTGGTAAGCCAGCCTGCCGAGACAATCAATCAGGTTTTCGCCATACTCTTTTATGCATTCTATATTATCTGTAACGCCTTTTTGCAAAAATTCACTTTTCAGGCTTTCCAGGTATTTGCCTGCTGTTTCTGATTCTTCCTGGTCGCTGAACATGTTATATAGTATCACATGGGCGTCGGGATTCCCGCTTAGCATATCGGCAGCATACCGGGCCGCATTCAAAGAGGTTTCTGAAAAATCAACGGGGATGATTACATCTTTCATTGCAGTTTGTTTTGTTTTTAATCCGGACAAAGAAACAGAAAAAATCAGGCTTCGCAAATTATAGTATTACCCATCAGGTTAATGCAAAATCAACTGCGGCAGCGGCATGTATCCTGGCCGTATCAAAAACAGGCACAGGGACATCCCGGGGCTGGATAAGCAATGGAATTTCTGTGCAGCCAAGTATTATTCCTTCTGCGCCATCAGCAATCATCTCCTGTATGACTGCAAGATAGCGGGCCCGTGTTTCATCTTTGATCAGCCCCCTTCCCAGTTCTTCAAAGATAGTTGTGTGGATAAATTGCCGGTCTTCCTCTCCGGGAATCATTGTATCAATCCCATTGTCTCTGAGTTTTGATGTAAAAAAGTCAAGCTCCATCGTAAACTTAGTACCGAGCAGGCCAATCCTTTTCAGGTTTTTACTTTTGATAGCAGCAGCAGTGGCAACAGCAATATGAATGACGGGCAAACCAATTGCAGCTTCAGCTTTTTCAGCTATGAGGTGCATGGTATTGGCGCAAAGCACAATGGCTTTTGCACCGGCATTTTTCAAATGTTCGCCGGCCTCAGCCACCATTTTGAGATTTGCCTCCCAGTCGTTGGCGTCATTATTTTTTTTAATGTCTGCATAGTTGAATGAATAAATAATGCATTCAGCAAAATTAAGACCACCCAGCTTTTCATTAATGCCTTCATTGATCAGTTTGTAATAATCCATGGTAGATACCCAGCTGATGCCTCCTATTAGTCCAAGTGTTTTCATCTTAATTGTAGTTTTTCAAAGCCCAGTTCCTGTTCGCCCTGTTTCCATATCTTTTCACCCGGATCCTTCAGTAAAGCCAGGTCATCATCCATTACTTTTCCAAATATATTACCGCAGTCAACCAGTTTACCTTCGCCGTAAAATATACCCATGCACTTTGCGATCTTATTACGGCCTGGTTTCAACGGGGCAATTATAATTTCTCCGGCCATTGCAAATATGGAAGCATTTTCCTGTGGTATGTCAAGAAGAGGCGCATCGGCAATCCATATCTCGGATCCCGATACCCTTGCGTGCAGGAAGGTTCGTGAAAAGGGCAGCGCTTTGAAAAAGCGTCGCAGGTTAACGGTGCGTGTACATAATAGAACTGGAAACGAATGGCCTGGTTATCCGCTGCCCGGATAGAGAAATCTGTCATTGGATAGTTTAATTGGGTAAAGTTAATGAAGTTGGTAAATTTAGTTAACGGTATTATAGCTAATTTAGAACGATAATTTTTTGTTGTGACAAAAACAAGATTAGAAGCATTCAGTGATGGCGTACTGGCTATCATTATCACGATCATGGTGCTGGAATTAAAAACCCCGCACGGGACGGACTGGCAGGCGATTAAACCACTTGTGCCGGTTTTTATAAGTTATGTATTAAGCTTTACCCTTATCGCTATTTATTGGGGTAATCATCACCACCTGTTCCATACGGTGTCACATATTAACAGTAAGATCATCTGGGCCAATACGCATTTGCTTTTCTGGCTATCCCTTATTCCATTTGGCACCGGCTGGATGGGGGAGAATCATTTTGATACTATTTCTGTAGCTGTATATGCCGGATTGCTGGCTCTTTGCGGTATAGCCTATTATATTTTGCTTATGGTAATTGTAGGGAGCCATCCCGGCAATACCCATTTGCGTGAGCCACTTCGCAAACAATCGAAAAAAGGGATGGCCTCTGTCATCATTTATTTTTTGGCTATCCCCGTAGCTTTTATTCATCCCACTATTTCAGCTATACTTTTTTTTATGGTAACTATTATGTGGCTGATACCCGACAGAAATATTGAAAAGGCGCTGAAAGAATAAAATGCATGTGATTAAAATTTGTCAAAAACATCCATATGAAAAAATTACTTGCTCTGTCATTTTTATATATGCTTGCATCCAATTATGCAACATCGCAGGTCATCATACCACTATATGAGAAAATACCAAACAGTAAACCTTCGGCTGATAGAGAAAAAAGCGTGGTAACAGATGGAATATTGCGGGTAAGTAAGGTTTCTGTTCCTTCTTTAGCTATGTACACAGCCACTACGCAAAATGATAAAAAAACAGCAGTGATCATTTGCCCGGGTGGCGGTTACGGTATATTAGCCGCCAGTCATGAAGGATCGGATGTCGCCAAATTATTTAATGAATGGGGTATTACCGCTTTTGTATTAAAATACCGTTTGCCTGATGATTCTATCATGATAGATAAAACTATTGGCCCTCTCCAGGATGCACAAAGGGCTTTGCAGCTAGTAAGGGAGAATGCGCCAAAATGGAATATTGATCCGGCGAAAATTGGTATCATGGGTTTTTCAGCCGGCGGCCACCTGGCTGCTACAGCTTCTACTCATTTCAGCAAAGCAGTTATTGATAATCCAAACAAGATTTCATTACGCCCTGATTTTTCCATACTGGCTTATCCGGTTATCAGTTTTACGGATAGCCTTGGGCATACAGGGAGCCGGAATAATTTGATAGGTAAAGACCCGTCGCTCGAAAAAATAAAGGAATATTCGAATGAGATGCAGGTAACTCCGAAAACACCTCCGGCATTTCTTGTACATGCCAGTGATGATAAAGTGGTGAAACCGGGAAACAGTATCAGCTATTATGAAGCGTTATTGAAAAATAATGTGTTGGCTGAATTGCATCTTTACCAGGAAGGCGGGCATGGCTTTGGGCTGAACAATAAAACGACAACTGATAAATGGGCGGAGAGACTGAAAAACTGGCTCCTGGCTAACGGTTATCTTTAGTAAAGCAGGTATGAGTAAACGGATTGTTTCTGAAATATGGATTTATCCCGTCAAGTCACTGGGTGGCATCCGGCTGTCATCATCTAAAGTATTACCCAAAGGTCTTGAGCATGACCGGCGATGGATGCTGATTGACGAAGAAAATAAATTCATGACACAAAGGGTTTATCCGCAGATGGCCCTTTTCAAATTATCATGCGACCAGGGAAGTTTTATGATCCGTTACCGGGAAGAATCAATGAATCTTTCGATCGTTTCAGAAGGTAATTCTATTAAAGCTATTGTCTGGGATGATACCGTTGAAGTATATGAAGTAAGCAAAGAGCATAACAATTGGTTCTCGAAAATTTTAGGAATGAATTGCCGGTTGGTTTCTTTCCCTGAAAATAATACAAGACCAGTTGATCCTCGTTATTCAATCAATAACGACCAGGTAAGTCTCGCAGATGGTTACCCGTTACTGGTCATTGGGCAAGCTTCATTAGATGATCTGAACGGACGGATGAAAAGTCCGTTGCCCATGAACCGGTTTCGTCCCAATATTGTTTTTACCGGCGGGGAACCTTATGAAGAGGACAGGTGGAGAAATTTCAGGATCGGTCTAAACCGGTTTACAGGAATAAAGCCCTGCTCAAGGTGCGTACTGACAACAGTGAACCAGGATACGGGTGTCAAAGGAATGGAACCGTTGGTAACGCTGGCCACTTATCGTAAGCGTGACAATAAAATTTATTTCGGTCAAAACCTTATTCCAATTGATCATCATAAAATTTCAGAAGGAGATGAGATCGTTTTGGAATAGATTGAAAAACGCCGGATATAAATCACGACTTTTTATATTAAATTCATAGCTTCCTTAAAACTATTGCAATGGCCATACCAGTATCTGCGAAAATTATATTGCCAATTTTTATCATCACTATTTTTCTTCAAGGCTGTACAGAAAAATCTTCACAGGCTTACAACAAATGGGAAGAATACCTGGGCGGACCTGGCAGAAACCATTATTCATCTCTTACACAGATCAACCCGGATAATGTAAAAAACCTGAAAGTAGCGTGGACATATTCAGCGCCTGACAGCGGACAAATGCAAATGACACCTATTATAGTGGATGGTGTATTGTATGGTGTGACGGCAACTGTGCAGGCATTCGCCCTTGATGCTGCAACCGGTAAAGAGATATGGCGTTTTGCTGATACATTGCAGGCATGGCATAGCACCAGCAGGGGAGTGGCTTACTGGAGTGATGGAAAAGATAAACGTATACTTTATACTATAGGCCCCAGCCTGGTAGCATTGGATGCTGTAACAGGAAAATTGATTGAAAGCTTTGGTGAAAAAGGTAAAGTTGATTTGCATACCGGCTTGCCCGAAAGCGCAAAAGACAAATTCATTATATCTAATACACCCGGAACTATTTTTGAAGATATGATCATCATGCCTGTTCGTGTCGCAGAAGATGAGAACGCAGCGCCGGGTGATATCAGGGCTTTTAATGTACGCACCGGAAAATTGGTGTGGAGTTTTCATACTATACCTTATCCCGGCGAACCTGGTTATGATACATGGCCGAAAGACACCTATAAAAATTCAGAAGTGGGAGGAGCGAATAACTGGGCGGGTATGGCTGTTGACAGAGATGCAGGCGTATTATTTGTACCCACTGGTTCTGCAGCGCCTGATTTTTATGGCGCCCATCGTACAGGCGCAAATCTATATGCTAATTGCCTGCTGGCATTAGATGGTAAAACCGGGAAACTGATCTGGCATTACCAGTTTATTCATCATGATCTTTTGGACAGGGATCCCCCCGCTCCGCCTAATCTTATACAGGTAAAACAAAATGGAAAGACAATTGACGCGGTAGCGCAGGTTACCAAACAGGGATATGTTTTTGTATTTGATCGTAAAACCGGTACATCTTTATTTCCCATTGAAGAAGTAAAAGTTCCTGCTTCCGGTTTGACAGGTGAAGTGGCATGGCAAACACAACCTGTCCCTTCATTGCCTGAGCCTTTTGCAAGACAGGCTAATGAACTAACAGAAAATGATATCAGCCCTTATGCGGAGAATAAAGAAGAATTGCTGAACATTTTCAGGAAATCTGATAAAAGATTATTTGCGCCTCCTGGTTTAGAAGGAACATTTTTATTACCGGGTTACGATGGTGGTGCGGAATGGGGTGGTGCAGCAGCCGATCCCGGTGAAGGTATCCTGTATGTGAATTCAAGTGAAATGGCATGGATACTGAAAATGGAACTTGCTACGGGCCAGGACAATTCTTTATCGCCTGGTGAAAATTTATATCTCAATTTTTGTTCCGCTTGTCATGGAAAAGATCTTTTGGGAAAACCACAAAGCGGTTATCCTTCCTTAGTTAACATAGACCAGAAACGTGATAAAGATTTTGTTGATAAGCTTGTCGTATCCGGCAAAGGTATGATGCCCGGTCTTCCTTATATTTCTGACGAACAACGGAGAGCTGTAATAGCTTTTTTATTTAATGAAGAAAAGAAAGAAGTTAAAACTACTGCAATAACAAACGGCAAACCTTTTCTGCCGTATAAACATGCAGGATATAATAAATTTTTAGACAGTAAAGGATTGCCGGGTATTTCGCCACCCTGGGGAACACTGAATGCGATTGATCTGAATACAGGAGAATATCTATGGAAGATCCCTTTTGGTGAAACACCGGAATTGCAGCAAAAAGGGTTTCCGCCAACGGGTTGTGAAAGTTATGGTGGCCCGGTTGTTACCGCCAGCGGTTTATTATTTATTGCTGCAACTAAAGATGGAAAATTCCGCGCCTTTGATAAAAAAACCGGTAAGTTATTATGGGAAACGCAACTACCCGTACCTGCTTTTGCTACACCGGCTACTTATGAAATAAACGGGAAACAATATATAGTAATGGCCTGTGGTGGTGCAAAACTTGGAATGCCCAAAGGCAATACAATAATGGCATTTGCACTTGATTAAACAATTTATGCCACGGGCTGTTTTGATATTTCCCTGTTGATTAAATTCTCATGACGATACAAAAGCAAAAAACAAGAAACCGCTGGTTCCGGCGGTTATTACGGATAATGATCGTTCTGATCGGTTTATTTATTATTGCCTGTTTTATTTTTGATCACTATGTGCAGTTTCGCAAATCAGATAAAGAACTGAAAAAAGTATTTGCGGAAAAAAATCTTGATGCTACAATCAATTATTATACTACACATGACAGGACTTTGCGATATGCCAGTTCCGGTGATGACAGTCTCCCTACGCTGTTAATGTTGCATGGCTCACCGGGTTCTATCAGTTACTACGCCGCCCGCTTTGCAGATACTGCGATCAGGAATCATTTCAAAGTATATGCAGTTGACCGTCCCGGTTATGGCTATTCGGGTTTTGGCGATCCTGAACCTTCTATTCAAAAACAATCGGAAATGATCAGGCCCATACTCGATAGCCTGAACAAAGCCAAACATCCTATTATTATCATGGGTGGATCGTATGGATCATCAGTTGCTTGCAGGCTGGCCATGGATCATCCTGAACTGGTAGATGGCCTGGTATTGACCGGGCCTTCATTAGGGCCTGGCATGGAAACATATCTTTGGTTTACACATATTGTCGAACATGCTTCGATCCGCTGGTTTATTCCCCGTTTATTCAAATCGGCGAATACGGAAAAAGTTTATCATAGAAAGGAACTGGAGAAAATGCTTCCTTACTGGAAGAATATACGGGTACCCGTTATATACCTGCAGGGTGAGAAAGATAATATTATTGATACATCCAATGCCGGTTTTGCCAGGCAGCAATTAGTGAACGTGCCTTATCTTGATATTAAATTTATAAAAGGCAGGGAGCACAGGCTCGCCCAGTTTGAATGGCCAACGATCCGGGAAAGTATAATGAGAGTATATCAAATGGCGAAGAAATGAGCCTGTCAAAAATGTTTTGGAACACAACGAACACCAGGAAAACACGAAGCACACGACGGAATTATGTAACACATTTTTGTGTACTTCGGGTACGTTGTGTTCTTTGTGTTACTTTTTTCTTTAAGACAACCTCTTCTTATGAAACAGCCATTGTCTTTCTGTTAACCTGCTGGATTTATTGCTTAGCAGGTATATGAAATTTTGATACCCATGAGGGTCAATTGTTTTTGGGTTATTAAGGTCCACCTGCGGATGTTCTGTATGAAAAGCAGAAGAGCCGTGAATTGGCAGGAATGCTGAATGACCTGGGCGACTACAGGGATAACCCGCTGTTTGAATAATACTATACTGGAAGAAAAATGAACTTGTCTTTATTAAAATGAAACACGGTAATAGTTTGGCTGCACCTTACTACATTTGCTTTGTGAGAAAACTTTATTTATTTATCCCGGTTCTTATTTATCATTTTAATATAGTTGCCCAGCCGGATACTGTGCAGCAGATCGTTGCCGGGAGAAAGAATAGCGTTGAACAGCAACAAAAGCCCTATGTACTATTAATATCTGCCGATGGTTTCAGGCATGATTATGCGGAAAAATATGGCGCGAAAACTTTACTGGCACTCAGCAGGCAGGGTATCAGGGCCGATGCAATGATACCTTCTTATCCATCTCTTACTTTTCCCAATCATTATAGCATTGCCACCGGTTTATATCCTTCGCATCATGGGTTAGCCAGTAATTATTTTTATGCTCCGCAGCGCAGGCAATTTTATTCTATGAAAAAAACTGAAACGGTGAGGGATGGCAGTTGGTATGGAGGAACCCCGTTATGGGTACTGGCAGAGCAGCAGCAGATGCTTGCCGCCAGTTTTTACTGGGTAGGTACGGAAGCGGCTATCAAAGGAATTCATCCGACTTATTACTATTATTATAATGAGGATATCCCTGTTGACAGGCGGATACAGGTAGTAGTTGATTGGTTGCAGTTACCCCCGGAGCATCGCCCGCACTTTATTACTTTTTATCTTTCACAGGTAGATCATGATGGTCATGATTATGGACCTGATGCGCCTGAAACAGGAAGAGCTGTAAGATGGGTTGACTCCGTTGTTCAAAAGCTAACTGTTGCCGTTACATCTACGGGATTGCCCGTGAACTTTATTTTTGTAGCTGATCATGGCATGACAAAGATTGATAATGTAAATACCTTGCCTATGCCTGCGGCTGTTGATACCAGTAAGTTTTTTATTCCCCGGGGATTTGAACTGGTAGAGTTGTATGCAAAGAATAGAAGAGATATCAAACCCACTTATAAAAAACTAAAGAAGGAAGAAAAAGATTTTACCGCTTATCTTAAAACGAACATGCCTGCACATCTTCATTACAGGAAAAAAGATGATGTAAAAGGAGTAATTGGCGACATATTGCTGATACCCACCTGGCCTAAAACATTTGGTTTTTCAACTACTAAACCTGACCCCGGCGCTCATGGGTTTGATCCGGCATTGGTGAAAGATATGCATACGATCTTCTATGCCTGGGGGCCAAATTTCAAAATGGGTATGCAGGTGCCCGCTTTTGAAAATGTGAATGTATATCCTGTGGTAACAAAAATTCTCGGGTTAAATTATACTGAAAAAATAGATGGCGGCAAAGAACTGGCTGAAAAGATAGTAAAATGAATAAACTATTTCGATAAATTACTATCAGCCAAGTACCAGCACTTCCATAGCAGACAGCGTTATTTCCGTTGTCCGGAATTGCCCTTGCTGAATACATGATTTAGGTGCGACACCCTGCCTGTTCAGCGGAAATAATATGTTCCAGTTTTTTCCTATCAAATTAATGTGACTGTCAACCACAACATTAACAACAACTGTTTGCAAGGTATTCGTATTGGCGATTACCAAAATCTCCGTGTCATTCAGGATGCGGGAGTAAGCAATGACACCGCCTTTAAAAGGAGAATAATCAAAGTCAATACCATTACCGCTGCATTTCCTGAAATACTGCCGGCCATAGCGTAAGGCTGGCTGATCATTATATAGCTGGCTGAGTTCTTTAATATAAGTGAATAAAGGATGAGCGACAGAGAAAGCGTTTGCGTTGCCCCATAATGCTTCCCGTACAAATTCCCTTCTGTCGCCCCGGCCATCTAATCCCTGTTCAGTTCCATAATAGATACAGGATATTCCCTGCAGGGTCATCAGGCATGTCAATGCCAGTTTGGTCTGATCTGAAAATTGCGGTTGATGGAAACGTTCATTCAGATCGTGGTTGTCCAAAAAAGTAACATAGTACAAACCGGCATCACCATGCGAGCTTACAATTTTTTTCAATGCCTCTCTCCGGTTGTCAAAATGTTTTGCGAGTTCAGCAGGCGGAGCAAATCCTTTACAGACATCCACTAGTCTTTTGCGCATGGGAAAATCAATGGCGGCGTCAACACCGATCATCTCCTCATCTTTTTCCGTATTCCGACCTATGAATTCGGCAATTCTTGCTTCATCATTATCCTGCCATACTTCACCAAAAGTGAAAAAATTCTTTTTACCAATTGACAGCGCATATTCACGCATAGCATTTCCAAACACGCGGGCAAATTCCGGTTCTACATACTGCAGCGTATCAATCCGGTAACCATCCAGGTCAAACTTAGCGACCAGGTACTGGTAGGCGCTGATAAGATGTTTACGTACCGGGAATGTATTCGTTCCAGGATCTTTATAACCCGTTGCCAGTTCTTTCATCCGTGAAAAATCCCCATCATTCTCATTCCCGCCTTTGCGCCTGAAATATTTATTATCCTGCATTTCTTCCGGCCATATACCCGCATTTGCAGGCAGGTTATGAATTGCAGAAATATCTTTCCAGTCGCCTTGTGGTATCCCGTTCTCATCGCGCCAGAAAATTTCATATTCACCCTCGCTTCTGTATTCTCTTTCATCCCGCATGCCCTCATAGTTAAAAAGGTCGCCGGTATGATTGAGTACGATATCAAGAATAATATAGATACCCATGCTATGCGCTTCATCTACCAGTTCCCTGAATTCCCTGTCAGCGATGGATGCATCCTGCGTGGCTGCAGCGGGGTTGTTGCAAAATCTTGGTTCTATGCGCATGAAATCAAATGTTCCATAACCGCCCCAGTAGTCACCGAACCATTGCGGGTTGATCAGTACAGGTGATAGCCAGATAGCGCCTGCGCCAAGTTGTTTGAGATAAGGCAACTGCTGGCGGATGCCGGCAAAATTTCCGCCCTGGTAGCTATTGCAGGGATAAGTGGGAGGTTTGGGCGTAGCGACAGGATTATTAAAGCGGTCAACGAGCAGAAAATAGATCCAGTGATCACGCCAGTCAGCAGGTGAAGGAAATGGATAAGGAATTCGATTGCCGTTTGAAGTAACTATAGTGGAAGGAGCCGCCTTCAGGATTTGAATAACGGCAGGGTCATTCAATTTCATCGGATAAAGTTTTGGTTCAATATGAAGTTAAGAAAATTGCGCCGGGAAAAAAGAAGAGATGATTAAAAATTGTTGTACTTTTTTCAGGAAGCCTGTACTGCGGCAAAGGTTGAAATCTATGATCAGGCAACCGGGAAAGAACAGGTATTATTCATGAGTTGCATAGAACTTTCTTTGTGTGGTATAAGTTGTTTAAAATATTTCCGGAAACTTTAAAATAACCCTGAACAAAAGTGCGGTAAAAAATAATATGCAATAGCAAGAGGATATTCATTTATGAAAATCATAGTATATTGTAAAAGAATGGTAATTAGAAAAGAAAACAATAGATGATAAAGTTCCGTATGAGTAAGGTGGCCTGTTTTTTTTATGTTTGTTTGTGCATGATCTTGTCTCTTACGTCTTCTTATGCGCAGGAAATATTTTCCTGGAGCAAGGAAAAGGAATATTGTAATCCTTCAGTGATAGGCCTGCCGAGGGCAAAAGCTGTAATAATAAAATATGAGCTCCAGCCGGGATATAAAATAATTTCAACAGGTAAGATGGGAAGTTATGGAAACAGTGAAGCTAAAATAGACCGCAACCGCCGCTGGGACCTTCGTCTCCGTTTTCCCATCGTCAACAAATCTTCTATCACCATTGCAGGGGGTATTAAGTATTCAATCGAGGAATTCCGGTTTAGTAACCACTCAACGAATAATTATGAGTTTTATAAAAATATGGAAGACCGCCCGCTAAAGAGTATAGGTATCCATTTTTATGTGGTGAAGCCAACAAAAAATAAAAAATACTTTATCCTGCGCAGCAGCTTTGACCTGAATGGTGATTATGGTTCAGAGAAGTTTGGTAAAAGAGAATTCCTGAAATTTTCTGTTACGCCGCTGATCGGCTGGAAACAAAATGAAAACTTGTCTTATGCAGTCGGGTTTTCCTACGGCTATACATTCGGTGTACCGCTCATTGTACCTGTTATTTCTTTTAATAAAAATTTCAATTGCCACCTGGGAATAGAAAGTGTGCTTCCTGTCAGCCTGAAACTTCGTTATACAAAAAATGAAAAGAATTTCTGGTATGCGGGGCTTGAGCTGGCTGGCGCGTCTTACCGGCTGGACAATGCAGGAACGCCATTCAGCGCTTACAACAAGCTTCACCTGTTCCGTTCAGAACTTCGTTATACACTTACTTATGAAAGGGAGATACATGACTGGTTATGGTTGGGTATTGAAGGTGGTTACCGGCAAAATCTCCGCTTCAGTTTAAATAATGGCCCACGAACCAGGTCCAATGTCATCATTAGCAATAAACTCAACGGCGCAGCCGTGATCAATGCCAGCATTTTTGTGGTACCGCCGCAACAGTTTTTTAAGAAAAAGAAATAAGGCATCCTGGTGAGCCTGTTCCGGGCATGCCATTGATGGTTCTCCTTTAGCCGCGATCTTATCACCAGCCGGAGTTTTATGCAAACATGGGAGCTTCCATAACGGAGCATACTACGAAAAACAAAAAACCGGCATACTGACCGGTTTGCAATCTGTTAATGAGATGAACTGGTAATTACTATTGATTGTAAGCCCACAGTGAAATCACTGCAGTCAGAAGAAATACACCGGCAATCACCAAAGTAGCCTGTACTTTTTCATCTTTTAATAAAGTGTTGATCTTTTTCATGCACAAAAAATTTTAAGTATCGAAAAAAGGGTTTGGGACGTTCCAAACGAATACGGAGATTACGAAACCAAGTTTCTTTTGTGATTTTACAAAGGGTGGGAAAGAGGCAAATCTACACAATTAAAAGGTGCTGGTCAAGAAGTGAGGCATCTATTTTCAAATAAAACCATTTTTTTAATATTGGGCAACTTATTGAAAAAGAGATAGTTGAAGGTTGACTGACCTGGTATATTTACGATTTGCCGCTTTTAAGGCCGGGCCAGCGCCATCAATAGTAAATAAAGGTGTCTCCTGGTAGCGGGAAGCGACGGTTATTTTGGTGGCACCCGCTTGTCGGGTAAACAGATCATTTACCAGTTCAACTGAGTTATTATTTTTTGATAAATGCGATAAAAGTAAATGGCTTAAATGATCGCCACGGTGATTTATAAACAGGTCCAGCGCCTGTGTATTGGATAAATGGCCTTTATCACCACTGATCCTTTTTTTAAGATGGTAGGGATATCCGCCTTTCTCCAGCATATCCTCACAATAATTCGTTTCCAGGAAAACGGCGTGGCACTGCTTAAAATATTTTTTTACCTGGTTGCAGGAAAATCCAATATCAGTAAAGACCCCCACCTTCAATTGTTTATAGGAAATAATGAAACTATGGGGGTCCACAGCATCATGCGATTTGGTAAAGGCTTTGACAGATAATCCACCGATGGTGACAGGCTTATTGGGGCCGAAGCCGGAGATCAAATGATCCTGTACAGGTATCCTGCTGTTTTGAAAAGTAGCTGAAGTGATATAAACAGGAAGCTGGTATTTTTTTGAAAGACCGGGGACGCCGGTAATATGATCTGTATGTTCATGCGAGACAAAAATGGCTTTGACAAGGGACATGGATAAGCCAAGTTTTTTCATTCTTCTTTCCGTTTCGCGGCAGGAGATGCCCGCATCTATTAACACAGCTTCGGTATCGTTACCGATATAGTAGCAATTGCCATTGCTGCCGGAATTCAATGAAGTGATAAAAAGTGACATGAGAATCAAAATTAAGGTATAGTCACAAATTTGATGGTGCTATTAAACTTATTTGCCTTATTAAATATCCGGGTACAGGGGAAATAAAAATTACGATATTTGAAAACGTATTACGCAACCGGTCAGGGTGTTCCAACAGGGAAGAAACTAAAAAGAAAGAGAAACACAGAATATGAAAGCAAAGCTGACAGCATCAGCCCCTATACTGCTTGTAAAGGATGTTATTTATTCTGCCAACTGGTACAGGGATAAATTAGGATTTGAGATAGCCGGTTTTTACGGTGAACCGCCCGGTTTTGCCATCATTCAAAGGGATCATATGTATGTAATGTTTTGCAAATGCCCGCTTGAAAAAATTATTGCTAACTGGAAGGTAGTTGATAAAACAAGTAATGTTTACTTCTGGGTGGACGATGTGGAAAAATTATATGAAGAGTACAAAGCAAGCGGCGCTACCATAGATTGGGATCTTTGTACACAGCCTTATGGTGTAAAGGAATTCGGTATTAATGATCCGGAGGAATATGATATTGCTTTCGGGCAGGTCATAAGTTGACCTCTATAAGCCACACAAACTAACACAGTAGTAAATTTATCCTCAGCTATTTTTTCGTGGAAATACGAACGGGATTACTTTATTTATTGCGGGTACTTACCATTGCAGTTATCTTTTCCTGTTATTAACTTGCATCTTCGTTCCACCTTATGAAAAAGCTGTTATCCACCTTTTGCTGCATATTGTATATACATAGTATCGCTCAGTCGCCGGCAGATATCAAAGTCATCTCTTCCAAAACGACCGGGGAGAAAGTGCTGATAAAAGCATTGGCTGTTATTGTAAACCCTGAAGGAAATAAAAAACCACCTGCACGAAAGATCAATCTTTCTTCAAATGAATGTCCTTAGGGAAAAGGATCACTTCACAACGTTAAGTTTATTTTGCAAACGAAGAAGGCCGGTTCTTAATATGATTTCCTGGCATTGATCACTATAGGAGGACGCAACCCGGTTTTATACCTGCGGAACCAGGCATTCTTTGAATTGGACTATTTCCACTCCTGATCTTCTTTTTAATAAATCAAGAAGTTCAGCTGCTGCTGTGTGCGGAATGAAATATTCCAGTATGTAGCCGTAGGTACAGCTTTCGTAGTAAGACTGGTATATATTCAGGAATTTGTAAGAAGGCACATGGCGATAGAAGTCAATCTCCATTTCGTCGTGACTTATAAATGCGATCAGTTTGGCATTGTTACCTTCTTCACCATGGTTGCATTCCATTTGCAGCGGAGTATAACCACCTGCCTGCACCACTTTTACATTGTGTTCAGGAAAATGCTCCGACCGGGTAGCATTCATAAAATTGAATTTGAAATCCTGGTCAGGCCATTCATGCTGTGATACATAACGGAATTTGCTTTTTGTTTCCGCTTCCTGCAGCAGGGTTGATTCTTCATGACCGTTAATCAGCCTCCTGGCATATTGTTCCCATTTTGTAACGAATTGATCGAATCCAAGATTGGTAATAAAGCCAACAAACTGTATGATAGTATCTTTTTTCATGAGCGAATGTTTAATAATGAAAGCTAAATAAGAAATTGTTTTTGTCAATCATAAGCTGCCGGTTTTTGATCCCTTTATTTAAAACTGAGATGACTCTCAGCGTTGGCGATCGTAAAATAATTGACATAAGTGAAAGACAAAATGGAGACATAATGGTCTGCACAACATGCAATATAACCTTTATTAGCCGTATTAGCCTTATTATCTGTTGCAGGAATACTCATCCATGGCATAGTTGTTAATGAAAGATAAACTCAGGTGACTGATGCAATAAAAGTAAAAGGTGTAGCTTGATTTTCCTCGATGCTTTCTTCGTGGGCTCAAAAGAGAGAGAAAAGTAATTTCGGAGCGGATATTGATTTAACGCAATCAATTAATGCAATTGTTTTACCATTTGCGGTATAATAGAATTATTTCATCAGAAACGCTGAACAACCAGCAGCTAATTTTTGCTAAAAGTTTTAAGAGGAAAATTTTTGACAGGAGTATCTAAAAATGCAGACAAAGCCTTCAGCCATACATCATCTGCTTTGCCCAACGCAATGATATCCTGCAGGTATAAACATCTTTTGCGGTAATCTATATTTTCCAGTATGAAGCGGATTACCAGTTTTTTTGTCGCGTGAGAAGAAAATGTACGGGTCATACGATGGGTTTATTAATAAGTGTAAAAATTATGCCAGCTTCCCGGTGGGGATAGAATGATATTTTCATTTTAGTTAATTTAAATATCGGCAAGAAGAATCAATCATACCAAAAAATGTGATCAGTGGGAAATATTTTACTCTAAACGGGGTATATCAATTGTATGGGTGATGTATCGCAGAATATTTCAGATTGCATTATCCCGGTATTTGTGGAGTAGTGGACATGCGGAACGGTTTCGTCAGCAAAATGATCATATTGAACGTAAAACCGCCTTCAATTTTTACTGAATGCCTGGGAAAAGCTACTGGCAGGCGTATCGAAAAATGCAGCCAGTGCATGCCGCCATATTTCGTTTTCTTTGCTCATGGAGATGATCTCTTGCAGGAATAAACACTTTTTGCGATATTCTATGTTTTCCAGTATGAATGTGAGCGTTAGTTTTTTTGTTAATTCGCAGGAATAAGTGTTGGTCATAAGTAAGGTTTAGAATTTTGATTATAAAATCATGCCAGTTTTTCTGTTGATAGGAAAAGATAGTAGAAGTATCACCAGGTTCTCTGTTATACATCTCTTCCGATATTTTTCGCCGTCGTTTATTTTCAGGATGCGTGACGATGATCTTTCTGTCAGAGTTTTCCCAGGCCCACCGACACGCGGGACAGAAGCTATTGGTTGCCGGTGATACCTAAAGCCGTTACAGGGGATACACAATACACGGGGAAAGGAATTGAGTATAACGTTAATTAAGTAATTTCATTCCGGTCTTTGGAATGATTTCTATTTCATAGAGCTGTCTCAAAACTAATTGTATGAAAAAATATTTATTCTTCCTTTTTCTGAATTGGATGATTGCTCAATTCATTTTTGCCCAGTCACCCGATCTCCTCACCGTCAGGAAATACGGGCAGCAACATGCGAGCAATATTATCACTGAGTTTACTGCATTTCTTTCTTTACCCAATGTTGCCAGCGATGCTGTTAATATTCAGAAGAATGCTGTTTTTATTATGGATATGATGAATAAACGCGGTATTCAGAAAGTTCAGCTCTTGCAGGCCAATACAACAGGGGTTCCCCCGGTTGTATATGGTGAGGTAATAGTTCCGGGTGCAAAACAAACCCTGGTTTTTTATGCGCATTATGACGGGCAACCTGTAAACCCCGCTCAATGGGCGAAAGGGCTTGCACCTTTTCAGCCGGCATTATTTTCAGGAGTCATAGATAAAGGCGGAACCAATATTTCTTTTCCTGCTGATGACAACTATAATAGTGAATGGAGGATATATGCCAGGGGCGCCTCTGATGATAAGGCTGGCGTGCATGCCATTTTGAATGCGTATGATGCTTTGAAGAAAAGCGGGTTGACACCCACCTGCAATCTTAAGTTTTTCTTCGAGGGAGAGGAGGAAGCAGGTTCTCCGCACCTGAACGAGATACTCGAAAAATACAAATCAATATTACAATCGGATCTGTGGATCATTTGTGACGGACCGGTACATCAATCAGGAAAAAAACAAATCGCCTTTGGCGTTCGTGGCGATGCGCATCTTGATCTTACTGTATATGCTTCCAGGAGGCCTTTGCATAGCGGGCATTACGGCAACTGGGCTCCCAACCCGGCTATGATGCTGGCAAAATTATTGGCTTCTATGAAAGATGATGATGGTAAAGTGACCATCAGGGGTTTTTATGATGATGTAGTACCCTTAAGCAATTCTGAAAAAAAGGCATTGCAGGAAGTACCTTCCGTTGATGAACAAATGAAGAGCGAATTGGGTATAAGCGCTGTTGAAACAAAAGGAGCTTCATTAAGTGAAGCGATCAACCAGCCTTCGTTAAATATCAACGGTATGCAAAGCGGCAACGTAGGTAAAATGGCATCCAACCAGATACCTACTTATGCAACAGCCGTTATAGACCTCCGGTTGGTATTGGGAAATGATTGGCAGCGGCAGCAACAAAAGGTGATCAGCCATATCAAAGACCAGGGTTACTATGTGACCGATCATGAACCGGATGATGAAGAAAGAAAGAAATATGGAAAGATCATAAAAGTGATACCCGGAAGTGATGGTTACAATGCACAGCGTACTTCTATGGACCTGCCGATCATCGAAAAAATAGTGAAGGCCGTGAAAGCCACTACCAAAGACCAGGTGGTGCTGCAACCTACTATGGGCGGCAGTCTCCCGCTGTTCTTATTTGAAAAATACCTGGCTGCCAAAACGATTACCGTTCCTATCGCCAATCATGATAACAACCAACATGCGGAAAATGAAAATATCCGTTTGCAGAACCTGTTTGATGGAATGGAGACAATGGCATCATTGATGATGATGAAGTAGCTATTTTGGAAAAACCGTATTATTCTTAACCAGCATCCGGCAAACCCGCTTTATGCAGTGTAATGCACTGGCTGCATGTTTCATCCCGTTCTTTTCTCAATTCAACCGTTTCCGCTTATAGATTTACTAAAGGTGCGGCAACTTTAGTAAAAATAAAGTTATGCGTTCAAAGTATTTATTACCAGCCATTGCTTTTGCAGCGTTCTTGTTTTCCTGTAAGCGGGAGAAAATAATTATTCCTCCGCCAGCCAATCCTGGTTTGTTAAAAAGTATTGTGGTACCCAACCTGCCCTCACCTTATTACCACTTTGAGTACAATGCGGCCGGCCGCATCAGCAAAGCTTCTTTCGCGAGCGGTATCAGGACGTATGAAGTCATTTATAGTGGTGGCAGGATCATTGAACTAAAGAACAATACCATGAACAACAAAAACAGGTTGCAGTATATCTACAGTGACGCGGGCAAAGTTGATATTATACACTATATTAACGATGCGGGTGTGGTATTTAAGAGATGTTATTTCACTTATAATGGCAATCAATTGCACCTGATAGAATGGGAGCGGAAAACAGATGCGGGTTTTGCTATGGAACGTACAATGGCCTTTGTTTACCAGGGTGATGGCAACCTGCTTGAGATCACCGGTCATTTTTATCCCCTTCCCGGGCAGGATGAAGTCACCTATGTTTCGCGTTTTGAACAATATGATGATAAAGTTAATACCGACGCCTTCTGGCTCATTCATGATACCAATGATCACCTTTTCCTGTTACCGGGAGTTCAATTGCAGAAAAATAACCCCCGAAAATTAATCCGGACCGGCGGGGGCAATGATTATACAATTGATTATACTTATACCTATAATGACAGGAACGCACCCTTAACAAAGACGGGTGATGCCATATTTACCAGCGGTCCTAATGCAGGCCAAAGATGGCAGGCGAATGCGGCTTATAATTATTATCCATGATCGCCGGAACGATGAGCAAGAGGCTGTTTCAAAAAACAGCTATTGGATATCTGCCGGAAAGATAATAAGACGGGAAACCTGTAAGTTTAATTATGATTTTCTTACCGGCAATGGATAGCTTTTAAATCAGCTCATTGTTGCAATGCTGTAACATAATTTTTGAATGTATCAAAGTCAACCGGTATAAGCTGGTCTTTTCCCGGGAAGCTATGGCCAAAAACTCCAACATATAACGGCACAGGAAGTCGCGGCGCAGCCCCTGCATCTGTTGTCTTCAGTTCTTTGATTTTCAGAAAAGCCCTGTTTACATGTATGCTGAAGTCGGACCATCCATAATCATAGAGGGAGCCACATTTGTTGCAACACCATAATTCATTATAGGCTTCCTTGCCTTTCTCCATCGTACTCATCGCAAAATATTTTTTTGCATGAGCAATAAAGCCCTCTGTCTCGCTGCAGTAAAAGGATTTACCCGTGTCCGTACAATCAATGCTTACGATCTGCCGGAACCGTGGAAAGGCGCATTGGCAACTGGTAGTATTGTAAAAAGCAAGCGTATCCTCTAAAAATTTCCAGAGCTTGTCCGTATTCTCCTGTATGGGTTTTATATGTTCCTCACGCGCCTCGTTTTGCTGTGCTGAAGACTTAGAAGGGTTAAATATTTTTTGAAAAAATTCATAATTAATTCATTAATTAAAGATAAATATTATAAATAACCGAACTTATTCCTGGTTCATTTTAAATAATTATCTTCAGCACAACATAAAACAGGTTGCTATGAATTCCCGTCGTGAATTTCTTCAAAAACTTACCGCTTCGGCGATGGCCTTTTCCATTTTGCCTGAATTTGAAAACGAAATAACTAAATATAACAATGACCAGCCTTATGATGGCCCTGTGCTGCGGGTAGCCATTATGGGACTTGGCAGTTATGGTACCCGAGTGGCCGAAGCCATGCAATCCTGTAAGATGGCTAAATTAACAGGCGTCATCAGTGGTACGCCTGATAAAATTAAAAACTGGCAGACCAAGTATAATATCCCGGAAAAGAATTGCTATAACTATGAAAATTTTGACAGCATTAAAGACAACCCGGATATTGATGCGGTATATGTCATTACACCCAATGCGTTGCACCATGGACAGGTGATACGTGTTGCCAAAGCAGGTAAACATGCTATTTGTGAAAAACCAATGGCGCTGAACGCGAAGGAAGGAGCGGAGATGGTAGAAGCCTGTAAAAAAGCGAATGTCAAATTACTGGTGGGATACAGAATGCATTTTGAACCAAAGACACTTGAAATCATCCGGATGAGGAATGCAGGTGAACTGGGAAAGGTGCTGTTCTTCCAGGGACTATGCGGTTTTAGAATTGGTGATCCCACTCAATGGCGGCTCAATAAGCAACTCGCCGGCGGCGGTTCTATGATGGATATAGGTATTTATGCCGTTAATGGCTCAAGGTACATGATAGGCGAGGATCCAGTCTGGGTGACTGCGCAGGAAACCAAAACCGATCCTATAAAATTTAAAGAAGGTGTTGATGAAACCATTCAGTTTCAATTAGGCTTTCCGGGTGGTGCGGTGGCATCCTGTTTATCCACCTATATCATGAATAACCTGGATCGCTTTTTCCTGAATGGCGAAAAAGGATTTGCCGAATTACAACCTTCTACCGGTTATGGACCTATCAAAGGGCGTACGAATAAAGGTGAATTAGATTTTCCTCATGTAACACATCAAACGGTACAGATGGATGAAATGGCGGCTATTATTTTGCAGGGCAAACAACCCGTTGTACCCGTTGACGGCGAAGAGGGATGGAAAGACATGAAGATCATTGATGCCATCTTCCTGGCAGCAAAGACAGGTAAAAAAACAGCTATTAAATGGTAAGAATATTGGGCGTCAATCAAACGATCGCTTCTTAGGTTATTTTAATTCGTTTTAAAGCTGCAACTCATTCATCAACTTAGGATAGGAATTGATGATCTGTCCATGAAGATGATCTTCCCTTTCGCTATACCGGTATTGACCATTTCATCTGCACCGCTTGATGCACCGCCGATTCTTAAAACAGCATCGCAGTGATCAATAAGCCGTACAGCAATGGGGTGAAATATCCTGTTGAATATTTCATCACCGGTTTGTTTTGATCCGGCCGCTTCTATCAGCGGAAGAGCGAACCATTCGCCTAATACGGGCATGTGTCCCATACCGTATAGCTCCAATGCCATATCAGTCATCGCTTTTACATTTGCAGCTATCAGGTCAGGGTTATCATTCGTGCCTGAGCGGTAAGGACCGGCTACTAGTATCATTAATGGTTTGTTTGCTGGGATCATATAAAGGTTTTGAATTTCGAAGTAACGGGAATATGCTCAGAATCGGGTATTCTTTTAGGCAACCGTTCATTTTATATAGTGGATGGGCATTTTTATTTCGCCAATGCCGCAGCCTGGGTTTCCCTGTTTCTAATATTGATACTTTGCACGAAAAATCAAACCGGTGGTAATCTAAATTGAGTATAGGTGAAGTTTTTCAATAAGCGTATTTTAAATTTTTAAATCATTTATAATGGATAGTAATCATTTATTCCCTGAAACACTGCCTCCCGCCAGGCCTGGTAAACTGTTTGGAAAAATAATGTTTTTTATTTTTTTCATCATCGCAGTCATTGCCGCCTGCATAGCTGCTATGTATTTGAGCATGGAAGAAAACAAGAATTCAGGAGGGACGGTTTACGGTGAGGGTTTGAGCAGGGGTATTGGCAAACTTTTTCTTACAGTAGCCGGTATATTTTTTTTCATTGCGCTTGCTATTTATATAAGCATCGCTTTAAAAATCAAAAGATGGTGGATATTTGGATAGGGAAGACTGCAAATCAATGAGCTGTCTTTGAACTTCGTTTGTTTCTTCCCGGAAATATCAATGCATCAGCATATTTAAGGAGAGCCCGCCATGAGCAAGCATTCGGGTATCTCTTTCTTATCAGCTCTTTATTCAGCCCCGCAGGTGATACCCTTTTGTTTTTGTAAAAGCTCTTAAGCCGCTATGTGAAAGTGTTGCGCCAAAACCTGAATGTTTTCTGCCGCTCCAGGGTAATGCAGCGCTAACCCTGTCACAACAGTTCCAGTAACCGGTGCCCGCATTGATTTGCTGTAAAATAGCTGACGCTCTTTTTTTATCTGAACTATAAACTGAAGCTGTTAATCCATACTCAGTATCCTGCATCAGTTGTATCGCTTCGGCGTCATCCTTTACTTTCATAATGCCCATGACAGGGCCGAATGATTCATCTTTCATTATACTCGTGTTGTGGTTACCATTTACC
>JAATGJ010000132.1 GCA_015654695.1 Chitinophagales bacterium
ACTATAAACAGTTCAACTATTGAATTGCGTAATCCATCCAATGGATTGATTACAGCAACTGTTTCTTACAATGCCGCTACAAGAACAGCAACTTTAACCCCATCAGCTGCGCTGGCTAATTCAACCATCTATACGGCAAAAGTCATAGGCGGAACGTCGGGTGTGAAAGACGCAGCAGGCAATCCTTTGGCAAGTGATTACAGTTGGTCATTCACTACAGTAGCTGTACCATCTCAGCCCCCCGTATCCATACAGAGTTTTACTACCAGAACAGGAAGGGTGGCTACTGCACATTCCTTAACAGGAGTGCCGGCAGGAGCATTACTAATACTGGCTACGACATCTGATGCTATCACATCTAATTGCAGCATTTCAAGTTCGCCTTCACTTACCTGGACTAAACGGGCTGATGCCGGAGCCTCCAATAGCGACAACTCAGAAATATGGACCGCTGTTTATTCAGCGGGCGGCTCTATCACTGTCACCAGTAACTGGGGTGCAGTAAGCCAGGCAAGCGTTTGCTATATAGTTTTAAATGCTGAACCTTCATTAGGAGGAGCTTCCGGAACCGCCGTTTCCCAATCCGCGCCTTCCGTCACTATTACTACCACAAGAAACAACAGTATCATTTTTGGTTGTACGGCAGACTGGAATGCAGTAAACGGAACAACCCGGACATTAAGAGATGCAGCTACTGAAAGATTATATTTTAAAGATTCTTATTTCACTACCTATTATTATACTAAGTCAGCCGCTTCAATAGCGGCCTATACAGAAGGACTAAGTCTTCCAACGGGACAGCAGGCCAGTACCGCATTGCTGGAAATAAGAGGCGCAAGCACGGCATCGTCAAGGCTTGCTAATCCTTCTTTTACTACTTCTAATTTTAATAACTCTAAGATTTACAGTTATAGCCTCGCGCAAAACTATCCCAATCCATTTACTAAAGCGACTACCCTGCAATTCACAATTCCAAAAGCTGAAAAAGTAAACTTAACATTGTTTGATATAAGTGGCAGAGCAGTAAACGTGCTGGTAAATGGTTCAAGAGATGCGGGCACGCATACTGTCAACTTCAATGCCGGGTCACTTGCAAAAGGGATTTATTATTACAGGATGCAAGCCGGCAATTTCACTGATGTGAAAAAATTAACTATCCGGTAATTTCTTTTTTTTAGTTGGAAAAACCAGGCCCTGCTTTTTAGCGGGGCTTTTTTATGCAACCAGGCATGAAGAACGATGGAGAATAGAACGGTTTTACGCCAAATGATAAATGAAGTTCACCACCTGTTTTTAAAACCCCGCCCAAAGCAAAGTATCTGGATGAAACAAATAAGAGAACCAGGTATTACACCTTCCTGATAAAAACCATAATTGCTGGTTAAAAAATGAAGACCAGTAATACGATTTGCTGAAGACTTTCGTTATAGACCAGCTATTACTTATTACCACACATGAAAAAAATATTTTTCGCTTTATTGTTCATAAGCGCATCTGCCGCCAGGGCCCAGATCATTGATTCATTGAATACGGCTAAGAACTGTATGTACATGAAGCCGGAAGAAAGAGAAATGATCTACGAGATCAACAGGGTTCGCAGCAATGCTAAATCATACCTTGTATATGTAGAACCGATGCTGGAGGAGGCTAAGAACATATTAAAGAACTCCGGGAAAGGCACAAAGAATTATAGCGTCACTTATACAACCAGTACAGTGAATGGCAAGGAATCAAACAGAACTGACACTGCCTGGCATTACAGCAACGTGGAAGAAGTAAAAGCATTGTCCACCCTGGTAAATGATCTGAAGAAATTAAAAAAACTGCCGGTACTGCAGCCGGACAGTGGTATTTATAATGCAGCTAAAAAACATGCTGCCGACCAGGATGCACATGAATTGAAATTGTTGCATACAGGCAGTGATGGTTCCAGCCCCTGGGACAGGATCACGAAATTCTCTCCCCCTATGTCATTTGGCAACGAAAATATAGCAGGCAAATACCCGGAACCATCCCCAATGGATATTGTTATCCAGTTATTGATTGATTCGGGTATTCCCGGTTATGGTCACCGGTATAATTTATTGGATCCGCAATGGACATACGGAGCCTGCGTATCAGGTGGCAAGCAGCAAGGAATGTACTGGTGGATACAAAATTTTGGTGTAAAGAAATAATCGTTATCAATCATCCAGTGCGGCATAAGTCAGCGCCCTGAATTTTTCTACCACATCGCCATGAGTTGATCGCTGCAACTGGCGATAAAAAAGCATCACCATTTTTTCTTTCGGATCAACCCAGTAAGAAGTACTGAACGCACCACCCCAGCTGTAAGTACCAGCCTGTGCAGGCACATTGCCATTTTTTTCCGAAACGATCTGGAACCCTAAACCGAATTTATCATCGCCACGGAAAATAGTATCGCCGACTTGGTTCATGGTCATCATGCGAACTGTATTACGGCTTAAAAGCCTTTTGCCGTTATACTCTCCTCCATTTAATAACATCTGCAGAAAGACAGCATAGTCATAAATCGGAGAAGAAAGCCCTGCTCCGCCGGAATAGTAAGTACTCTTCAACAAGGGGTAGTTGGCAAGAGTAGGGCCATTCAGCATATTGCCATCTGATTTTACCAAACGCCCTGTTGAGTCTTCTGTATATAAATTCACCAGCCGCCCGGTTTTTTCAGGCGGTAACTGGAAATAAGTATCCTTCATTCCCAGCGGCTCAAATATTTTTGTTTTAAAAAAATCGTATAAGGACATTCCCGAAATGACTTCTACCAGGCAACCCAGCAGGTCATTATTTAATCCGTACGTCCATTTCTGACCGGGCTGGTGCATCAGCGGTAATGTTCCGAGTTGTGTCATAGCATCCAGCAATGATCTGTCTGTTACGCCGAGGCCTGCTGTAATATTATTTTTTGCATAGATAGCATTCGCTTCCTTAGATCCTATTTGTGCATAGCCAAGTCCTGATGTATGTGTAAGCAGGTCCTTAATAGTAATATCTCTTGTAGCAGGAACAGTGGTATAGGTAGTGTCGGCTGCATTGAATTTATCCAATACAGTTTGCTTTTTAAAAGAAGGCATATACTTTGAAACAGGATCGTTTATTAAAAGCTTTCCTTCTTCGAACAGCATCATGACGGCGACGCTGACGATAGCTTTCGTTTGTGAAGCAATCCTGAAAATGGCATCTTTCTGCAAAGGTGCTTTTGTTTCCAGGTCATTGTAGCCTGTTGCTTTATAGTAAACTATTTTACCGTTACGGATGATCAATGCTTCTCCCCCGTTCATCCATCCGTTCTTCACCCATTCGTTCATGGCATTGTCTATTCTTTTCAAACGTTCAGTTGAAAAACCTGCTGTCTCCGGAACCGCGGCGGTTATTGGTTCACTCTTTTGAGCTGTAGTTCCTGCTACCAGCGCAAAGAATAAAAGAATGAATATATATTTTCTCATGGAATCCTGCGTTTTTAAAATTAAGATTGAATATTAGTTTGTGAGGGTAAGATAAGAAAAGATATTATTCTTCGATCCAGATAACCGAATTACCGGTATCGTGTTCATTTTGTTCCCATAGTTTATTATCAGGGTCAATGATCCATTTTCCGTCCACTACAAATTTATAAGCATGTTTGCCTGCAGTAAGATGAACATTTAATATCCATTCGTTTCCCTCCTTTTTCATAGCGAAAGTATTCGGCGACCAGTTATTAAAATCACCGGCGAGGTAAACCGTTGCAGCATTATCAAATCCCTTTAGCCTGAACACATGATTGGGTTTAATAACAAAATAGAAATTGCCGGAGTTGTTATCCAAGTTTGTATTTCCCGGCGCCGCTGTCCATTTACCATCAATGATAAAATTATATTCATAATTACCCGGGCCAAGAGTATAAGGCAGTTCCCACCCTGTTGCCGTTTTTTTCATGATGAGTTCATTGCTGCGCCACCCGTTAAATGACCCTGTCAATACTACCTCTTTGGCATCAGGGAAACCTTCGAGGTAAAACAAATAAGGTTTACCAATCTTCAATACAGAATTGAATTCACCGAACTCATTCGGGTAACGTTCCGGATTGGCAGGATCTTCGAACCAGTGGCGGTCAGCAATAAACCTGTAGGTATAGGTACCTTCAGCAAGATAGAGTGGTTGTTCCCAGCCTGTCGCTGTTTTTACCATCAATAGTTCATCCGGTTCCCAGTTATTAAAACTACCTGACAGGTAAACTTTTTTTGTATCGCTGTGTTTCTCCAGTTTAAAAACAATATTGGTCTTGAAGAAAACAGAATTGACATTGCCTTCCCCGTCATTTTCATTCAGCCTGTTATCCTGGTCAATCATCCAGTTGCCATCAACAATGAATTTATACCAGAATTTACCCGGCCCGAGTTTTACCCGGGCTATCCAGCCGCTATCGGTTTTGATCATTGCCTGCGCGTCAGGTTTCCAATCATTAAAACTTCCGGCCAACATAACAGTCTTCGCCTTGCTATTGTTGCGCAGGTAAAAAGTAACCAGCGAATCCTTTATTGAAAAGGGGTATTTATTTTTGAACTTATTATAACCATATACGACACGGTTACTTACCGAAGGAAAACGCAGTGCGATGGCTGCCTCTTTCTCTGCAAACAAAATCCTTTCTGCAGGGTCATTGATTTTATCAAGACTGAATAAAGGCTTGCTGATGATAAATACTTCTTCGTTATCTATTTCCACTTTCCATCCAAGTATTCGCAGGGAATCAAGCAATACACCCCTGACGAATTTTGTAAGCGCCAGGTCCCGCAGGTTATATTGATGACTGAAACTGTCAATAGATGCATCTGAGAGTTGCTTGCCAAGGGCAATGTACATTTTATTATTTTTGACAGTATAGTTCTTTACCTGCGGTTGCGCATTACTCTCCGTAAAGCCAACCACCAGCAATAGCAACATGCAAAAACAAAAGCGTACCAACTTCTGTATAATATGTATGGTACCCTTCATTTCCATATATACATTTTAAGATTTACAAAGTTAAACCCAATTTTGTGCAGGGAAAGGAAATCAAATCCCAGCATTCCATCAAGGCACATGTCATCGTAGGCCCTGCACATCTTTTCCAGGTTAGTGACTACCACAGGCAGGTTACCCATATCCCTGCCACCCATTTTCATATTTCTCATGTCACCAGTCAATGCTTCCACTTTTGTATTACCGCTGCCGGTAAGCAGTATGCGGTTGGTGATGGATACATTTTCAAATATTTTATTGGGCAGGCGGCTGTCCAGGATATTTGCCTCTGCACCGGTATCAAGGATAAACGTTAGTTTCTTGCCCGCCATTTCTCCGTATGTAAAAAGTTTGTTATCCTTTATAGCAATCGGCAACTCATTATAGGCGGATGTATCTTTCAGCATATCGCTTTTATACGTACGTGCTTCCTTTTTACTGATGAGGTGAAGATGAATAAGGTTGTTCTCATAATCAATGATCATTTCAAAACGTTTAAAAAGCTGCATACCCAGTAATCCGAGTATCCTGATACCTTTACTATTTTCTATATGTCCCAGGTTGATCCTGTCTGCTTCTATCCGCGAATATTTAATGGGGCCTACTACCAGGCTGGCTACATCTGCGGGACTGGAAGTGGATACGCTTCCGGTAATCCCTCCTGATTCTTCCCGGGTATGTGAGGATGAGGTGTAATGACGGAAATAGGTCATGTTTAATATCAACCCCGGCGCACCGGTATCTAAAATGAAATTACCTTCTGTGGTATCCACTCTTGCTTTTATCACGATCAGGTTACCGGCCCGGTTGAATGGGATGGTGCAGGTGGGCGTATCACTGGTAACAACGGGATCATTGTTGAAGCCTGCAGGTAATTGATCAAGGAGTATGGAGTCAGTGAAAATACTTTTCTCAGCAGGTATATTTTTCAATGCTGCCTCACCATTCCCTATTGTAATTGCAAAGGATAATAATATCCCTATGCAGCTGATCAATGTAGGAAATGAAAACATACTACCGGCTTGGGCTGTAAAAATAAATGATGGCGCTTACAATTCACCCGCTTCATTATATGCGGAACTATTTCAGGACAAAAGGAAATGACCGCAAAGAAGGCTAACAAATCAGGAGGCCATTAACTCACTCTTCAATAAAATCCATCTCTTTTCCAAATGTTTCTTTGGTATAATAAACAGCTATCCATCCGCAGAGCATGACGATTATCCCCACTACCCAGGCGGCAGTAATATAATCATCAAGCACAACGTTACTACGGAGCAACTGAAATAATAATAACATGGGCCATAAAAATCCCCTCACCAGGTTTGGGATCGAAATAGCGGCGGTAGCCCGCAGGTTGGTGCCAAATTGCTCGGCGCTCATCGTGATATACAAAACCGAAATGCCTGCTCCAAATCCCAGGCCCATACAGAGTAAATACATATTGGCAGCACTGCCCCCGCCTTTCAGTAAAAAAAATAAGGCAATAAAAATGCTAAGTATACTGTAATAGATGTACAGTGTTTTTTTCCTGCTTTTAATATAGTTGGCTAAAATGCCGGCGCTCATATCACCAAAAGCAAGTGCCACGTATTGCAGCATTAAGGATTTCGGCTGGTCAAACCCAACAATGCCGAACCTTGTTGCAAACTCATTGGAGAAAGTGATCAATACCCCGATCACATACCATACCGGCAATCCAATCATGATCGCACGGAAATAACGGACAAACCTTTCCCGGGTAGCAAATATCATCAGCAGGTTTCCCATCTTCACCCCGCCTTTTTTTACAGCATCATACATACCGCTGTCCAGCACTTTCATTCTTAAAAAAAGCAATGCAAGACCCATACCGCCTCCGATAAAATAACACAAACGCCAATTACCATCGCTCAGGTCATGCACAAAGTAAGCGACAATAGTTCCCATCACACCACTGGTGGCAATGATAGCAGAAGCAATACCACGTTTTTCTTTTGGAAGCATTTCACTGGTAAGTGTAATGCTGGCGCCTAACTCGCCGGCCAGTCCAAGTCCTGCGATAAACCGTAATGCAGTATAAGTAGTAATATCCTGGACAAAGCCGTTGGCGATAGTTGCCAGTGAGTACAATAATATAGAACCGAACAACACACTCTTTCTTCCTTTTTTATCACCCAGAATGCCCCACGCGATTCCTCCAATGACAAGGCCCATCATTTGCCACCCGATGATATTTTCACCCACCGTTTTTGCTGCATCTCCTGTTACTCCCAGTTCTTTAAAACTGGCAATCCGGGTAATACCAAATACCTGGAGGTCGTATATATCTACAAAAAATCCCAGGGCGCCAACTATGACAGGAAAGGAAAAAACACTGTATTGTTTGGGTTGCATTCGTTAATGGTTATGGCTGTAGAGGAAAAAATAAAGATATTCGAAAACTTTAATAAATAAGCAGAAAACATAGACTGGTCATTTGTAGATTTTTTTCCAGTCTTCCGCAGTCATTTCAAATTTTATTTCCCCCTTTCCATGCATACCAGCTTCCCTCCAACCGGCCTTTCGATAAAATTGTTCTGCCCTTGTATTGGGAGAAGTGCCTAACCAAATTGTTTTGTGAGTTTGACTAAAATACCAATTGATCATATCATCATGGAGTTTTTTTCCTATCCCTCCTTTATCATAACCGGGTTGGATAAATAAAGCCCATACATTGTTGTCTGCCACTGATACAATGGCAAATCCCACTACCCTGTTATCTGCTATGCACACCCATCCTTTGCCCCGGTTGCTGATATAGTCTTCTACACCTTTATCGGGTACGAGGTCAGGATTAGAAAGAGTGTTTTCTTTTACTGAATTTCTTACAAATTGTATCTGTGGAATATCTGTTGGCCACGCCTCTCTGAAAATCATATATATCATTAAATTTTCCGTTATTAATGTCTGGCGCAAATGTATCTAAAAATAAAACCGCCCAGGAAATCCGGGGCGGTTGAAAATATTTTCTGTCGGAAAATTAATATGGGTGTATTACAGTTATCGTATCGCCCCTGAGCCCTGTCCACATAACTTTGTAATAATAACTACCTGTACCGGGGCAGGAAGTTTCGTTCCCGCTTGCATTCAAGCCAAACGTGACAGAACCATTAACCAGGGGAGTTGTATGCGCTACCCTGCCACTGGTTAAACGAAAACTACAATCCTGGCGAACGATCAATGGTGATGTAATAGCAGTAGAAAACGCCCCGCCAAAACGGTTAGTACCCCATTCTGCTATATTCGATGCACTGCCGTCACTATGTGTACCTGTTGTGGTGATAACCGCTCCGCCGCTATATGAAAACACTCTTTGTTTTGATACCTGCCAGCTTCTCTGCGCTCCATTGTCAAAAGTAACGGAGAGACCATTGCTGGTTATGCTATGAGTAATACTTCCTAATGCTACCAGGTTGAGCAGGAGGCCACCGCTTACATTCGTATAGGTTTGTGTACCATTAATAGTAATGCTTTTATTGTCGCTTACCCTTGTGATCTTTAAGTTCTGGAAAGTAACGGTGATAGCTGCGCCTGCGTTTTTCCATTGTGTTCCCTGCGGCGTGGATAACACTACAATACCGGTACGGCTACGGTTGCCAAGGCAATTCGTGCCATTATATGTAATGGTAATAGTCATCGGGTTGCTGGTAGTATTCACGGCAATAGTCGCATCGCAAATAACGCCCTGAACTCCCATAAAGCGGCCGGTGAAAGTCGGGTATGATTCTATTGCGATATCCGCATCATTCGAAACCGCATCTACTTCTGATGCAAAACGGGACTGATCATCCGAATGGGTGGCGATCTCGTTGTTGTCTTTGGGAGTGGAATCTTTTTTACAGGCAGCAAAGCCGATCAATAAAGAAAATGCCAAAAGATAAAGAAATTGCTTTTTCATAAAAGTTGATTTTTAATAATTTCAGAGATAGACCGTGATACCGGTTGAAGGTTTAAGGTGGCAAAATTATTTTTAAAATCCATGTCTTCACCTCTTACACAAGCTTAAACGCAGGTATAGCGTGTTTATTACAACAGGAAGGCGGAAAATATACTATGGGGGAAATGGAATGTTACGATTCATGGGCTGCCTGGCTGAATCTACTTATACCGGCACGTAGAATTATCCGGTTTCAAATAATATGGTTTATAGTTTACAGCATTTTTATCCATACATCCTTCAAGATTAAGCAGTTCAACTTTTCTAAATTCAAGCGGATGGCTCTCCGCCTGCAAAGCAATAAATCCTGATTTGAGAGACGTTCCCTGTTTTTGTATCCATTGCAATGTGTCAGCGCCAAAACCGCCTATAGCCCATCCAAAGTCTTTATTTACAAATCCACCACCAATCTGCGGTTTTTGATACGTAAGCACCGTATCTCCTTGTATAATATGGTGTATGACTGAATCGCCAAGTACTATCGCTTCAGCGCTTATCCATTTATCAGCGGGGTAGTTCGCTGAACTGGAATTAATACAATGATCCAATACCAGCTTGCCATTCATGCTTACTTCTGTACCGGGTGTACATAAATTTCCCGTCGCTCTTTTTTGGTTTTCATCACTGGCCAGAAATTGCATCTCCAGTGAAACAGGAAATGCCTGGTCTTTGCCAACTGATGCGGCTGATTGTGAATGAACCATGATCCCGCTGTTGAGATAAGCATAATCCGGACCGCCTTGCAGTTGCTTACCGTTAAACCGGTATTCCACACGTACCTTATAATAAGAAAAGGGAGCTTTGTAATAAAGATGACCGAATTCCCCGTCAAATTTCTGAAAGCCGCTGTAATCAACTTTTAAAATACTATCCTTCACATAGAAATTATTGTTGAAGTTCTCATTCAGTTCATGTTTGGCGATCTTGATATCCCAGCCCGCCAGGTCTTTTTTATTAAAAAGCTGGATCCATTCTTCAGCAGTACCAGGCTTAGCAGTTGATGTACAGGAAAAAATAGTTATGCTGCAGATAAAATAAAAAATCACATGGCGTTTCATGATTGCCTGGTTGAGTAAAATGAAAGTAATAAAAAACCGGGTGTGCCCCAAAATGATTTCTGCATTCTATTTATAATGTACCAGTAATTCTTTTAAGATTTTATTGATCTTCCTCACAGGGATATCTTCCAAAGGATCTACCAGCAATATACTCATCCTGGTTCTTTTTTCTGTGAGCAGATCAGGATGATTTATTTTCGCTCCGTCCACGATCCCTATATAGGGTTTACGATACTTCTTGCTTACCCACAAATAGCAAAATCTTTTCTCCTTGTAATAATAAAAGGGCATACCGTATAACCATCTCTCCGAAATATTATTATCCAGTTTAAGAATAAATACCCTCAAAAATCCCAAACAACTTTTGAAAGGTTCTTCATGTTGTACAAACCAGTTATCTATGGGTCGGAGCATAATTATTGCGGATTATCTTCTGTATTTTGATTGCCCGGTCCGACCAGGTCCCAGAGGTTGCCATACAAATCTTTGAACACAGCCACTGTTCCATAGGGTTCAACTACGGGGTTCTTTACAAATGAAACTCCTGCTTTCAGCATATTCTTATAGTCTTTCCAGAAATTATCAGTATGAAGAAACAAGAATACCCGCCCACCGGCCTGGTTCCCCACCCTTCTTCGTTGTTCCTCATCAGTGGCTCTAGCCAATAATAAACAACAGCCGGTTGAATCTTTCGGCGCTACCAATACCCATCGTTTTGTTTCGTCTAATACGGTGTCCTCTACAAGAGTAAAATTGAGTTTTTGTGTATAAAAGGAGATCGCTTCATCATAGTCATCCACTACTAATGCAATATGCGCTATTTGCTGACTCATATTTTCAGTTGATTCTTATTTCAAATCTAATTAATTATTTATCGCTGCTTATTCCGTGAGGATCTCTTTCAACAGCCAATTTAATCTTACATTATTTAGCAGTAAACTTGTCAATCATTGTCATCACCTTCACTCCTTCTTCACCGCTGCAGGGATTGGGGCCCTTATCCAGGAAATAGTCAACTATTTTTTCAATCATCGGTTGTTGTACATGCTGCAAAGGTTCAAATGTAAATGATTCTGTTTCTCCATTTACAGTTACAAGCACAGGTTTATGCTCAAAAAAACTGAAAACTATTTTTCCTTTATCACCAACGATCTCACAACTTTCTTTTTCATCCCGGTTATTGATAGTAAAACACCATACACCGCTGAACAATACTCCTGATTGGAACAGGATGCTTCCTGCTACTATATCGTCTGCATTATATAAGCCTGCCTGGTTTAACGCAAAGCCGGATATTTTATCCGCTTCACCAAAAAAATAATACATCAGGTCGAGCTGGTGCGGGGAAAGATCATTAAATAATCCGCCTCCGGCTATATCATTATCCACCCTCCATGCCCTTCCCGGGTTAGCCATCTCTTCGTCTGAAACAGATCTTTTGTACAGTTCCAGTTTGATAAACCGTGTATCACCGATCACTTTATCAGCAAGCAATTGTTTTATCTTTTGATAAAGGGGCTGGGCCCGGCGGTAATGTGCTACGACTAACTTTTGTTTTGCGTCTTTAGCTGCGTTCGCCATAACAGCAGCTGATGAGGCGTTAACCGACATAGGCTTTTCAACATACACCGGTTTGCCTGCATTCAATGCCGCCAGTGTATATTCCTCATGCGAAGATGGCGGAGTAGCCACATAAATAGCATTCACATCGGGGTCATTGATCAGGCTGTTGGCATCACTGTACCATTTAGGAACATTATGCCGCTCTGCATAGTCTTTTGCTTTCTCCGCATCGCGGCGCATAACCGCCACCAATGCAGAGTTTTTGACTTTATTAAAAGCCGGGCCACTTTTTATTTCTGTTACATCCCCGCAGCCGATGATCCCCCAGTTTATTTTTTTCATACACCAGGCCTGTTTAGTTGGTCATAAGTTATACCGATAGTGCATCCGTAATAGGCTTCCGATATCAATCTGGAGCCTAAACGTCTGCTACATCGGCATTATACCGGAAAAATTCGAACTAATTTATAAATACATTTGGTATTATTTGTAAAAATTAAAGTTAGCAGAATTCTTTTGCTGTATTATTTTATATTTAGCTCATGGAATTTTTTGTGGATAAGCAATCAATTGTAAGAAAAATATGGGGCAAGGGTGATACAATACTTTTTGTTTTCGCCGGCGCCTCTGCTGAATTTGCATTGAACAAAGCAGTGGACTGGCTCTATTTTACCGGTCGTCTGCCGGCTGACCCACTAGGCAGGTTATTCTCTACAGTCATGTATGCACGACAGATCGTTTTTTCCGAAACAGAAGATGCACATAAGGCGATTGATAAAATCACTGCTATCCACACAGCCGTTGAAAATAACCGGGGAAGCCAGATACCGGACTGGGCGTACCGGGATGTACTGTTTATGCTCATCCATTATTCCGAGGCTTCTTTTGAGTTATTGGAAAGAAAAATGACCGGTGCGGAGAAAGAAGACCTGTTTGATGTATTTTACCGGATGGGTACAAGAATGGGCTTAAAGGGGTTGCCTGAAAATTATGCTGAATGGGTGACCATGCGTAGTGAACACATGCAGCAGGATCTGCTAAAAAGTGATTATACCATTGATCTTCACAAACAATACAAAAAACATCTCGGCAGCATCCGTTATAAATTATTAAAGGAATCGCAGAAACTGGTAGTGCCACAGAGAGTAAACGAATTATTGAACCTGGGGAAATTCTACTGGATCACTCCGTTACTTTTCCTTTATAAATTAAGCCGCAGGATCAACATGGAGTGGTTCTTAAAATCCATCATATTACCTGCTGAATACAAAAAACAAATTAAGGAACTGGATATTACACCATCCTGACGCTTATAATTGCCGGGAAGCCCCGTGATGAAAAAAACTTACCTCCGAAAATGCGTGACATAAGTATGAAGACCTGAAATGATATTGGCCTTAAAATGGTCGGTGCCGGTGAAGTTGATGTCATCATAATACTCAGTAAGCACCTGCTGAGCCGTAAAATCAATAGCCGTGACCTGGAGACTCTGGACAGTCTCATCTCCAATAGTCTTTTTTACAATATCCCAACTGCCCTGGTAGGTAGCGTTTGCTGAATTGACATACGTCAACGTTCCTCCTTCATGGAAGGTAAAAGTTCCATCTCTGAAAGGAACGTTGTCCGTGTTGCCTCCGATACCAAATCGTTTGACATCGGTTATAGTCCATGTACCGATAATGCGTTTATCATATTTTTTCAGAAAATCCTTACTGCAACCTGAAAACATAACAAAAGATAGCAGGAGGCTGGCTATGTAAATATTTCTCATGTTAAAAGATTTAGTGTAATTCTAAAGTACCAACGTTTGCTGTAATTTGTAAAGGAGTTCATTTGTATTAACAAAAAATTCAGACCAGTAACACCTGCAAAAAGTACAAAGAGCAAATTACAGAACCGGATATTATAGCTTCTTAAATAGCTGATAATCTCTCAAGACAGTACTATTAAAAGTGATCGCTGATAATTTGTACCAGTAGCAAAAATCTATCCCTTTGGAAAATCCGCTCCTACTGTTGTTTCTTCCCAGGCATCAAAATCAGTTTTCAATTCATTCAATTTATTCCTGGCTCCTTTCAATGCTCCGGCACCTAATAGCAAACGCAATGGAGGATGAGCGGATTCAACGGCCTTAATAATAGCTTTGGCAGCACGAACAGGGTCGCCGGGCTGATTGCCGCTATAGCCACGGATAGTCTCTTTATTCTGATGGGCTGTTGGCGCATAATCATCAATCACGATCTTGCTGTTATTGGCAGACCTGCCCGCCCAGTCGGTACGAAAACCACTTGGCGCTACTACCGTTACCTTAATACCAAGATGTGTGGTTTCTTTTGACAGCGCTTCCGAATAACCTGTCACTGCATACTTAGTGGCATTATAAAAACCTACTGCCGGAAAAGATACCAGCCCGCCAATAGATGATATGTTTATGATATGGCCGCTACGCTGTTTGCGCATGATGGGCAATACTTCTTTTGTCATATTGGCCAGCCCAAAGAAATTGATCTCGAACATACGGCGTACTTCGTCTTCCTCACTTTCTTCGATGGCGCCGAAATAACCAATACCGGCATTGTTTACCAATATATCTATCCGGGTAAATGCGGTCAGCGCTTTTTGAACAGCTTCCTTTATCTCCACGGGTTTTGTTACATCCAATTTGATGGGGATAGCCGTATCCGGGTATTGGGCAACTATATCTTTTACATCATCGGTATTGCGGGAGGTGACCGCTACTTTATCGCCAAGCTCCAATACCTGTTTAGCCAATTCCCTTCCAAAGCCGGTGGAACAACCCGTTATAAACCATACTTTACTCATCGTAATTATTTAATTTGTTTTAAATGTTATCGCCGGGACGGATAGCATCCGGCAAATAATACTCAATAAAACAGCAAAAGAATGAAATTGTTTTGAGCAAGTACTGATTTGATATAAACTCTTATTACAAATCTGGAACAGTAACAAAATAATTACGGGTTCCCGGCAGGTTGCTTTTATTTTAATCAGTAATTTCAGGTACATGGAAGAATCAGAAAAATTAAAACGGGTGGTTGAAGCGCGGATGAAATTAAAGTCCCGTTTTGAAGAAAAGATAAAACAAACGCCATCCGTTGCAGACAATAAACCCATGGGCTCGGGAAAACCCAATCGTCATGGAATGCCTGTCATTCCCGTTGGGCAAACGGAAACAAAGAAATGGCCGGTGCTGGACTTGGGTGTTCAACCCGATATTTCGTTAAAGGAATGGAAATTAGTCGTTGATGGTGCGGTAGAACATCCCTTTGAATTGAACTGGGAAGAGTTTATGGCATTGCCGCAGACGGAAGATGTTTCGGATTTTCATTGCGTTACTACCTGGTCAAAATTAAATGTTAGCTGGAAAGGTATCCGCTTGCTGGATCTCGCTGCTTTGGCTATGCCTAAAGAAGCCGCCACGCACATTTTATGTTATGGATATGATGATTATACCACTAATGTTTCATTAGAAGAAGCATTGAAGCCTGACGTATTACTGGTACATACTGCGCAAGGGCAGCCACTACCCAAAGAACATGGAGGACCTGTACGCATGATCACCCCGCAACTGTATGCATGGAAAGGTTCGAAATGGATAAACAGGATAGAATTTTTAACCCGTAACCGATTGGGGTTCTGGGAAGAAAGAGGTTATTCCAATACAGCCTATCCCTGGAGAAATGACAGGTATAGCTGATCCTTGTTTATTACTTGAAGAAAATAAATACAGCACCCACAAGTGTCAATGCTATTACTACTTTCCTGTAACTGTCATCTTTTATTTTTGAAACAATTTTAATACCTGCCCAAAAACCCACCAGCAATGCAGGCAATAATACCAGGTCAGTTTGTAAAACATGCAGGTCAATATTTTTCCAGTAAAAGACCTGGAAAGGAAGTTTGAAAAGATTGATGACCAAAAACACCCATGCAGCCGTGCCGATAAAATCGTTCTTTGGCATACGCATGGCTAAAAAATAAATATTGGAAAAGGCGCCTGCGAGGTTGCCCATCATAGTGGTAAAACCCGCGGTCAAGCCTGTAGTAGCTACAAATAATTTATTATCCGGCATCTTGTCGCTTTTACGAACTTCCAGCATGATCATAATTATAACAGTCAGTATAATGATCAGCGCCATGATCTTCCTGAACAAAGTTTCATTAATATCTTTCCCCGCAAATACACCAATAAGAATGCCCGCCATCATCCAGGGTATCAGTTTCCAGAAATGAGGCCATTGTGCGTGGCGGTTATAATAAATAACAGCAAATATATCGGCGACACAAAGCAAAGGCAATACGATCCCCGTGGATGCCTTGCCGCCAAAAACAATGGCCATGATCGTTACGTTCATCATGTCAATACCTTTTAACCCGGCTTTGGAAAGCCCAATGATAAAAGCGGCCAGTAATATCAACACCCAGTTAGTGACTGAATAAGCGTAGAAAATATCCATCATGAATCGCAGTGGCTTTTATTTACTGCTATTATTTGCAGTGCCGCAAGCTAATTATTTATTGCCGCTTCTTGCGCTACGGTATATTCCACTTGTTTTTCGATGGTTTGTCTTTTACCATCCTGGTCAACGTATTCGATCTTTACAGGGACATAATGTTTTCCGGGCTTAATGGATGCCTTGAATTTATATACGACAAATCCATTATCATTTAGGGGCACGCTTCTGCCTCCAATAATTATTTGAGGCAAAGCAGCTTTACTAAAAGCACCCATGCCAGCAGTTATTTCGATCTTTTCACCTTTTCGCAAATAGCTACTGCTTTGTCCAATAATGGCACTATAGAATGTAAAGCTATCCCCTCCACCTCCAATTTTCTTGTAGCAAAATTGAATAAACCTGTTCTCTGTATTTTTTATATTATTCTGGAACTGGCTCAGCATAGCCAGAGATGCAACTGTAGAACTGTTCATAAAAAACATCTTTCTTAGATCTTGTTGCGTTTCTGGCAGTATATCAAAAGATTGTGTTGTTAATTGTATTGTATTTTTGAAAACATAGCTCATCTGTGAATCAATTGACAATATATCTTTTTTATATTGCTTTAATCTCTCATGGAGTTCATTTGCTTTCCTTTTAGTTCCAAATAGGCGATTAACAGCATCCCTATCATCCTCTTTGAATGACTCCTTATCTTCCCCGGTTATAAGTCCTGCTTCTCTTTTGAGATCAGCTTTCAATCTATCAATATAGGTATATATGTTTGTAGAAAATTGCTGAATGAGCATGGCTTTGGGTTTCCAGATTTTTGCCCGATTAGTTGTACTTTGTTCCATCATTTTTTCGTCTATGCCTGCAATCACTGTCAGAGTACCCTCATTAATTGTTTGATTTGAGTTGTTTAAACTTTCATCTAATGCTTTAAAAATTGCAAGCCTGTTATCTTTCTTGTTGGAGCATGCGGAAAAAAAGATAGCAAAAAGGATTGAACTGATGAATAAGGCTTTCTTAGTGGTAATACAATGTACATCTGGCATAACTAAGTTTTTCAGAAGAACGAAAATAACTTCACTTTGTTTTATGCCTATAGATATGAATAAC
Organism: Chitinophagales bacterium; assembly: GCA_015654695.1. Taxonomy (GTDB): domain Bacteria; phylum Bacteroidota; class Bacteroidia; order Chitinophagales; family Chitinophagaceae; genus VBAT01. The sequence goes on from JAATGJ010000132.1 coordinate 17,160, forward strand.
GGAAACTTACTTTTCTCATTTTTTTACTGAGGACGCTAACGACGTCCGCAGATACCAGTGAAAGGAAAATTACAGGTTACAAAAGCCATAGTAAACACAGGCGAAGAAACCCTACTGCACACCCTGCTGCGAAACAATATTTTTTTGCTTTATTACCCCGGCGGCTCTTGTATATCCTCCTTCTGCACCATCTACAAAATGAACATGCCTGTCATTGAGGTTGCGGACATAGCAGGACATTACCGATTCTTTACTCACGTACAGGCCATACACTATTTCTCCATCACGTTCTATTTTAGTTAATGCAGTTTCCAGCAGTTCCCTTTGCTGTGTAGTACCGGAGATCACTGTATTAATTTTTCCATCAATAACCAGCGTATCCGACATATCCACAAGGTTATGCAGATAGACTTTTCCTTTTTTTGTTTTAAAATAAAAATAACCAAGTGACATTTTTATCCAGTTTGTCAGCAGGTAGAAAAGTCTGAACCCTCCCATACGGGCCCGCATTTCCAACCCTATCTTCGCCAGCGTTGCTTTTAGTTTCAGCTTTGTTATACTTATTGGCGTCCGGGTTTGCGGTGCGCCGTATATGGCATCCACACTGTCTATTACTTTTTTAAACGCCAGTGAATGTTTCACTCCTTCCCGCGGTATCACTAATAAACTAACTACCTCGAAAAAATTTTCCGGTGGCTTTATCCTGTCCCACCGGCATTGCATTCCACTCAGGTCAAGCTCATCCACCGAAACGGGCAGAGTCGCCAGCATATAATCAGGACCTTTGATCTTTTTTTCAGCATAGGTTAGCCCATCACCTAATAACACAGGAATGGCAAACATTTCAGAGGTTTTTAATTTGCTGATGTTAAGAGCATGTTCCTGTTCATATATCTCCGCCACCGGTACATGACCCACCCTAAGGTCAAGGTTGAAATTAATTCGCGTATTTTCCTTGTGTTGCAGCAGCGCATGGATGATAGTATCCAGCAGCGAAGGCGGTATAATGAAAGTAGCGCCATCACCACCAAAAAAGAAAGGAACAGTAAGTTTGGATTTATAGGCAATATTAAGCACCGCAACAATACTGCCTGTAGCAACAAGGTTGATTGTTTCATGAAGACCTCCCTGTATAGCCGCAGTAGAATTTCTTACATCCGTGATCAGCACATGCCAGTTAGCAGGTATTTTAAAAAAAAGGTGCTCCTCTGTCAAAAGATCGCTGAGAGGGATTTCATTTACAGGCAACCGGGAATAGAACAGATCATTATTTATTGCCGGCATATATTCACTCTTACGTTATTATTATAAGGAAAGTTAAGTTTTAATTTTTATAGATGAGAGATGATGTACATAACTCTGCGTTAACGGCGGCAGGTTACTGCTACCAGCTTCGTTGGGAACCAGCAACCAGGACTTGCATTTCACAGGTAATATTTCTATCTTTCTGCCGTTAATTACTTAAATCCAACACCTGTGAGAAACAAACTATTTACAGCCGCACTCCTGTTGCCCCTGCTTTCATTCAGTCAGAAAGTTGACCTTGACAAATTTAAATTCACCGCTCAATATCGTTCTCTTCCTGTTTTCGGTTTAGATACCAGTTACCACACTTATAATGTATCGGTGGAAGGAACTAAGCTGATGCAAAACTATCTTGACGACATGTCACCGGAAAATTCTGTGTTGCTGGAAGGATGGAAAAAACTGGATTACAAGGGGCATATAACCATAGAAGTAAAATTAGAAGACCTCTTGCCGGAATCTGTTTCCGTAAAAGAAAGAGAAGAGATCATAAAAGACAGGAACGGAAAAGAAACCGGCAGGCGCAAATTATACTGGCAGGAGGTCGTTTATACTTTTTCTGCTTTTGCCGATATCAATGATTACAAGGGTATGCATATAGAAAACATCGTGCTTGCAGACAGGGGTTATAAGCAAGTATATAATAGTCCTGAGTTTGCCATAAAGCAACTGGCAGAGGGATATTTTATGGTAAACAGCTTTGCGGTCAGCCGGCAATTGTATAAAAATTGTGTTGCCCGGGCCATGAATTTTTTAAGCAGCAGGATCACGGATGATTTTGGTTATTCCGAAGTAACTGTAAATGACCAGATGTGGATACTCGATAGTAAAAAACATCCCGAATACAGTGCACACCGGCAGGCATTTCTATTGGTAAGCGAAGTGTTGTTTGGTATCAGCGCCAATAAATCGCTGGAAGGTGTTCAGGAAAAATTGCAACCTGCTATTACTTACTTTGAAAGCATAAAGAAAAAATATACTTCCGGCAGCAAAGCGGACAGGAAGCTCCGCTATGCCAGTTACTATAACCTCGCCGTATTATATTATTACCTGGACGATCCGCAGGCCATGATAAAAGAAGCGAGCGGGCTTGTACTAAATGACTTCGATGCCAAAGATGGAAAAGCTTTCGAAGCATCAGCCCTGCGTTTAAAAAATCTTTTTACTCAATCAAAAATTAATAGCCGTCATTTCGCTATAGATACGGCTGCATTCAAAACACCCGGAGAAAGTTCGGTGATTGCTGCAAAATAAATTTTAAAAAATAACCTTTGCTCCCGTGGTAACGTATAGCATGCTTTTACCTCTTTCCGAAATGCCGGGCTTGTTTGCCACAGTGATTAAGTTTTGAGGCGCAACATAAGCGGGGATCAAAATGACCTGTAGCTTGTTTTTAGCAAGGATAACAGGAACAGAAAATTCATAAGAGAGGATATTCAATCGGCTCACTTGTTTGGTTACTGCCTGTTCTGTAGCCGGAAAGATCAGGAAACTGTTTTTCTTATAATAAGTACTTGTGAATTGCTGAGTGCCTGCATAGATATATGCGGATGGATCAATGACAAGAACAAACTGTCCCGGGAACTGATGGCGGAAAATATGATCCACTCCGGCGTTAAGACCATAATCAACTTTATCACTATGCTTCAGATCTCCGCCAATTGCCATATTCAGGTATTTGTTTTGCCAGCTAAACGAACCGCTTAACTGTTCTTTCAACGCTGATTGCACCAATTGGCTATTAGATCTATAAAGGGGTTTGGTAAAAAATATATGGGTAATGAATTTTTCATTTTTACTTTTTACCTGGTAACCTGCGGTGGCCACCGTACCTGTATATTCAAACCGGCTGATGGCATTGCTGATAAATACAGGGGCCGCATTGATATAAAAGTTCCGGGTGAACCATATTTCTGCCAGTGGGAAAAAGCCAGTGCTGCGGAGGCTGTCGGTACGGCCATAATAATTCAGGTTACTATTGTAGAAAGCGCCAACCTTGAATTGAACTTTATTTTTGGCTTTAGTGGTATGTGTTGTCTGGGCATTGAGCGGCTGAACTAATAAAAAATAAACAACGGGCAGCAGGATACAGATCATCTTTTTCATACGTATGATTATTTAAGTTAAAAAAAGGGATGTAATATGGTTTATTATATACATCCCTTTATGTTACACTGGCGGAGAATAAGACCTTTCATTCCAGCATATACAGGAAAATTTATTGCTGGCTGGCAGAAACTGAAGTACTTGATTTTGTTTCAGATGATACTTTTGCTTCAGGTTTTGCTGATGCAGCAGTCTTCGTGACAGATTTTACATCCGATTTTATTTCTGTCTTTACTTCTTTTGATCTTACTATTGCCGCATCGGTTTTGTTTTTAACGGTTGTAGTTGTTTTGTCAGTTACAGCCTGGGCGGCATCCACTGGTTTTTTACCATTGATATCAGCGCCTGCCTGTACTGATGCAACGGCCCCGTTATCAGTACTGGCGGCATCGTTAGAAGCAGTAGTATTACTTTGTGTACTAAGCGATGTATTTGTATTTACATCAGCGCTGTTTTTAATAGTGTTACCGGTTTTGGCAACAGTTGCGGAAGTTTTTTCACTTGCTATTCCTGCTGCGGCTGTTGCTTTTGTTTTCAGATTGGTCACATTGCTAGCCGATGTTTTTAAAGTGCTTTTTGTTGCTTGTGTGGCAGCTCCTGTTGCTTTAGTTACCGCTGCTGTATTAGCTGTAACGTTGGTGGCGGCCTGCGTCGTTGATTTCAAATCAAGATTTACCTGTGCAAACATGCATAAAGAGGTGAAACTTGCGAGGGTAAGACTTAATACCTTTTTTGTTGTTGTTTTCATAACGTGATTTTAAGTGTTTAAAGAAAAGACAATTAAAAATAACCGGTTATTGTTTCTATGTTGTTCAGGATTGTTCCAACATGTTTTCTGAGACATACAGGGGATACGGTTGGTTTAAGAGATGTTAATAAGTTTTTTAATTTGCCATTGTCATGTTTCGGTCAGCACTGGTTCATAAAATTTCAGGAAGCAAGCTATCATGACCTGGATAAAGGTTTAATTTTATACAATAGCCAGTTCCACTGTCATCAGTTCTATGTCTTTTTCTTTTCCACGCAGCTTACTTTCTCCCATTGATCTGGCAGTATAACGTAGCGATCCGGGCAACTCATTAGTAAGCTCACCTGATACAAGAACATCAACGCTCAATATTTTGCACATTCCCTGGATACGTGATGTAGTATTCAATACATCCCCGGAAAAGGTTATGTCTCTTTTTATAACACCTATTTCCCCGGCAATCACATTGCCTGCATGAATACCCGCTTTAAAACCGGGGATAAAACCATATTGCACAAGATATTTTTCTTTATTCCGTTCAATACTTTTTATAATATCAAAATAACATTGAATGCATTGCGAATTTTCTATGCCGAATTTATAAGGCCAGGAAACTACTGCTTCATCGCCGACGTACTGATAAATTTCTCCCCTGTTGTCCAATACCGGGTTGGTAAGATCAGCAAAAAAATCTTTCAGCAGGTTATGATATTTTTCATTGCCTAATTTTTCGGCGATGCTCGTAGAAGAATTCAGATCGAGGAACATGAAGATGCGTTTCTCGCGCTGGGGGTGACGGTATTTGCCCTTTATAAATTGCCAGAGTATTCCATGACCGAATTTCAGGTCAATACTAAGGAGCAATTGTGTAACGCCGACCACCATACCCCAGGCAACAATATTTTTCAGATGGATCGTGTTAATGATATTAGCTTCCGCCTGCCTGATAGTTACGGCATCGGTGAGTGATTTGCCGGTGATAATCATCGCTGAACCAAACCCCAGTAATACCGTGATCAACCCGATAATAAGTATAAAGGAAACAACAACAGCACCTATAGTAAAGCCATAAGACCGTTCGCGGTATCTTTCACTGACATAAAAAATGAGAAAGAATCCTCCTGTGGCAGCGCCGAGAAAAGCAGCCGCTTCATTAAATAACAGCGACAGGGTAAAATTATAATCCGCTGAATAACCCCTGGAGATGTCTGAATGCAGCAAAAAGTAATCATATACTGTAATCAATATTCCGATGATGAGCCAGCTGATAATGACGACCATCAATTTTGAAAGTTTGATCTTAAGTCTTCGTTGCATGGTAATAGTTTCGGTTAATTGAATTCCTTAAAGGGATAGTTGCAGGTATTGAACCGTCAATAAAACGGGACGGGTTTTTGAATTGAGTTAAAAGTTACAATTTAAAATTGAAAACATGAGGTTGCAACCTGCGGGTAAGTTATTGGCTATAAAGTGTGATGCAGTCTATTTCCTGCATGCTGGCAAACCAAATTGTTCTCCTTTAAACGGTATATATGTTTGGTTTACCTGGCAGTATTCTTATTATTAAATAACGATACTGTATTTTTGACCCATTCAAATGGATATTGATTTGGAGTTACCATTCTACAGATAAATTAAAAGATGAAACAACAGGAAATTATACCGCTGACCCCTTATCAAAAATTGGTAATATTCATTTTGGCTGCTTCGCAGTTTACAGTGATTCTTGACTTTATGATCATGTCTCCCCTGGGAGATATGCTGATGAAATCATTGAGCATTAAGCCGTCCGGATTCGGTATCGCTGTATCTGCCTATGCTTTTAGTGCGGGCCTATCCGGCTTGCTGACAGCGGGCTTTGCCGACAAGTTCGACCGTAAAAAACTTTTATTGTTTTTTTACTGTGGTTTTATTGCCGGTACCATTTTTTGCGGTTTGGCACATTCTTATGTTGCTTTGGTAGCTGCAAGGATCATTACAGGTTTGTTCGGCGGTGTGATCGGTTCTGTTTCCATGGCCATCATCAGTGATCTTTTTGCGCTGCAGCAACGTGGCCGCGTGATGGGTTTTGTTCAAATGGGTTTTGGCGCCAGCCAGGTGCTGGGAGTTCCCATTGGTTTATATTTAGCCAATGCGCTGAACTGGGAAGCCACATTTTTTATGGTGGCAACACTGGCGGTGATCATTGCTGTACTCATACTTGTAAAATTAAAACCGGTAACTACGCACCTTGCTGTGCAACAGGATAAAACGGCGTTTACCCATTTGTGGCATACTATTATCAAACGTGATTACCGTATTGGGTTTACTGCCACCGCGCTCCTTTCTATTGGCGGTTTTATGATGATGCCCTTCGGGAGTGTCTTTGCAATAAATAACCTTCATGTCACTTACGCACAGTTACCGATGCTTTTTATGGTTTCTGGTATCAGTTCATTGATCATAATGCCGCTTGTTGGAAAATTAAGCGACAGGATTGATAAGTTTAAAATATTTGCTGTCGCCTCTGTATGGATGATGATCATGTGCGTTATTTATACCAACTTATCCGTGACGCCGCTCTGGCTGGTTATTATTTTCAATGTGTTGATGATGATGGGTATCATGAGCCGCATGATTCCTTCTTCAGCCATGATCAGTGCGGTACCTGAATTACGGGACCGGGGCTCTTTTATGAGTGTCAATTCCTCCCTGCAGCAAATAGCCGGTGGTATTGCTGCTGCTGTTGCAGGAATGATCGTTGTGCAAAAAGATAAGTTCAGCCCTATTGAACATTATGATACCATCGGATATGTAATTATAGGCATTGGCTTTCTAGGCCTTTTCTTTGTGTATAGGGTCAGCAAGATCTTTAACAGGAAACTAAAAACGACACATGTGGTACAGAAGGCGGATGTGCTGGTAAGCGAAGAATAATAGCGCAGAAGGTGCTGGCTGAGGTAATGCTTATGAACGTTATTATTGCACATACATGGGTGAAGAAAAAGATTGTATCATTTATCTTTCTTTTTCTTTGCTTCTTTCATCACTTTCTTTTCATCACGCAACGAAACTGATAGTAGTAACATAGCCTCGTAAATATCATTTTAACTTACCTACCTTTATCTATCCACAATCACTCATATTATCTCACTATGAAAAAACTTTTTACACTTTTAGCTTTTGCCGGCTGTACGGTCAGCCCTGTATTTGCACAAACAGACACTATAGCTTTTTACAAAAAATCGGAAGTGATGATCCCGATGCGTGACGGGATAAAACTGCATACCGTTATTTTCTCGCCGGTCAATGCAAAAGTGGTTTTGCCGGTGTTGCTGCAACGTACACCGTATGGTGCGCCCGGCGGCATGGCCAATGATAGTGCGATCAGCCTGTCAAACTTTAGCAGCGGTATCGCTATGATGCTGAAAGAAGGGTACTATCTCGTAATACAGGACATCCGTGGCAAATATCTAAGCGAAGGAACGATGGAGATACATCAGCCGCTGCTACATGCCACCAATAAAAACGCTGTGGATGAAAGCACCGATACATGGGATACGATTGACTGGCTGATAAAAAATGTTCCCGGCAGCAACGCCAAGGTGGGCATCTTCGGGGTTTCTTATCCCGGCTGGCTCGCACTGGTCGGCGCAGTTGATCCGCATACTGCATTAAAAGCATCATCGGAACAGGCCTGCATGGGTGATCTTTTTTTGGGAGATGATTTTCATCATAACGGTGCATTCCGGTTGAGCTATGGAATGGAATATACGTACGAAGTGGAATATGATCATACCACCGATAGTGATTTCCCTTTTCCGCAGTTTGACCTTTTCGACTGGTACCTGCAATTAGGCCCGTTGAAAAACGTGAACGAAAAATATTTTCACGGCAAGATACCTACCTGGAACAATTTTGTAAAGCACCCTAACTACGATACGTTCTGGAAAAAGAATTCGCCGCTGAGTTATATTGATTATGCGCAAATACCGCAACTGCATGTAGGTGGTTATTACGACCAGGAAGACATCAATGGCCCTCAACTGATGTATGCCCACATGGAAAAAAGAGACAGGTCTAACTATAATTACCTGGTGCTTGGTCCATGGAACCATGGCCAATGGGCAAGAAATAAAGCCGATAGCCTGGGAAATATTTCCTTTGAAAGTAATACCGCGTCATGGTTCCAGGCATTGCAAAAAAAATGGTTTGACTATTGGCTGAAAGGAAAAGGCGATGGGAAATTTGAAGAAGCGTATTGCTTTCAAACCGGCAGTAATCAATGGAAGACCTATACCGCATGGCCACCAAAGAATGCTAAACCAAAAAGATTGTATGCTGGCGCCGGCAATACTGCTTCGTTTACTAAACCAAAATCCGCTACGGGATATGTAAGTTATACCAGCGATCCCGCGAAGCCTGTTCCTTACCGCCTGCCGCCTATTGAAGCTACTTATGGTACCGGCAGCCGCTGGCGTCCCTGGCATGTGGAAGATCAGCGTTTTGTTTATAGCAGGCCCGATGTAATAAGTTTTGTGATGGATTCGCTGACAGAAGACCTCGCCGTGACAGGAAAAATAATGGCGCATCTTTTTGCCAGTACCAGCGGAACGGATGCTGACTGGATCGTAAAACTAATAGATGTGTACCCCGTCATTGATACGAAGAGTTTGACGATGAGTGGCTATCAATTGCCGGTGGCCATGGAAGTATTCAGGGGCCGGTTCAGAAAAAGTTTTTCTCATCCTTCGCCATTAGTTCCCAATAAGCCGGAAGAGGGTAGCATAGGCGTACACGACATCAATCAGGGGGTCAAACAAGGCCATCGCATTATGATACAGGTACAAAGCAGTTGGTTCCCGGTGATTGATCGTAACCCGCAGAAATATGTACCTAATATTTTTGAAGCGAAGGAAACAGATTTTATTAAAGCGGAACAAAGGATCTGGTTTTCTTCACAGTATCCAACCTATATTGAATTGCCGGTGATGAAAGAATAGCATTAAGTCTTTTCAAAATTGTTTTTCCCACACACAAAGGGCCTACGAAGCTGTCTAAAAATGAAAAATTGGGAACACGGATTGAACGGATCAGATGGATTTACACAGATAAATCCGTGGATATCCGTTCAATCCGCATCATCCGTGTTCCATTCCTTGAAATTTAAACAGCTTCCAGGAAATCCTTTGTGGACTCTGTGGCTTAGTAGGACAAGAAATACCGGTAAACGTGGAAGTGCTAAGTATCTCTACTAATCCGTTGCAGAACATACGAAGATGGTTGGGCTAATCCTTATTAAGCTTTACTATTTTACCTATTTTGGACAAAATCCAGTCTTGTGAAAAAAGTTACCACCCTTTTTATCATGGCTGCCTGCATACAGCATGCGACAGCACAACCCCTCGCCGCTCCCGATACAGCAGGAAAGCTGATCGCTCAAAAAGATAATATCATTACCGCCGAAACGATTCTCAAGATTGAAAATTTAGGAGAGTCCGTTAATACGGACCTGGCTGAATTAAGGCCTACTGTTTCCGCTGATGGCAATTTATTATTTTTTATTGTGGAGAATCATCGTGCCAACACGAAATATAATTCTATCCGCAATTCACAGGATATATGGTATTCCTTTCGCAACGCCGATGGTAGCTGGGATAAAGCGATGCACATGGATTACCCGTTAAATAGTTATTTCTACAATGCCGTTTATTGGATATCGCCGGACAACAACAGGATATTAATACGAAATGCGTTTATCCACGGCGACTATGTTGGCAATGGTGTAAGTATGAGTACTCTTCAGCAAAACGGGATGTGGAGCAAACCGGAAATGCTGAAGATAAAAAATTATTTAAAGTATGACAAGGGCCGGCAGAATGGCGCTACGATGGCGCATGATGCGCAAACCTTATTACTTTATATGACGGAAGAGAAAGGCGGCACCAATAATGATATCTATGTATGTTTTTTGCAGAAAGACAGTACATGGACAGAGCCAAAAAGTATCGGTAAAAAAATCAACCTGCCGCAGTATAACGAAATGACACCCTACCTCGCTTCAGATGGTGTGACATTATATTTTAGCAGTAACCGGCCAGGTGGTTTAGGTGATAATGATATCTGGATGACGAGGCGGCTGGATAAAAGCTGGGAGAAATGGAGCGACCCTATGAATTTGGGCAGCCCGATCAATACACCGGAATGGGATGCATTCTTTACCCTGGATGCAGGCGGTGAATATGCTTACTTAACCAACAGCACGGATACCTATGGAGAAAGCGATATTGTAAGAGTGAAGCTATTGGAAAAAGAGAAACCAGACCCGGTAGTATTAGTAAGTGGTAATGTATATAATAAAAAAACAAATAAACCTCTGACAGCATCACTGGTATATGAAACACTGCCGGATGGAGTGGAAGCGGGTAATGCTGTATCCAATTCAGAAGATGGCTCGTTTAAGATAGTATTGCCTTATGATAAGAACTATCTGATCAGGGCTACAGCGGATCACTTTTTTGCACAATCAGAAAACCTGAACCTTGATTCATTGGTACAGGCTGGCTATAAAGAGATACATAAAGACCTGTACCTGGTTCCTATCGAGATCGGACAGGTAGTCAGGTTGAACAACGTATTCTTTGATTTTGACAAATGGGACCTGCGTTCTGAATCTTTTATAGAACTGGACAGGGTGGTAACACTGCTGAAAGAGAATCCTGCCATTGAAATAGAAATGAGCGCCCATACGGATAGCCACGGGTCTGATGAGTACAACATTAAATTAAGTGATAAAAGGGCAAGATCAGTAATGGAATATATTCTCTCAAAAGGCATAGCTACCAGCAGGATCATATCGCAGGGCTATGGCGAAACAAAACCGGTAGTGCCTAATGATACAGATGAGAACAGGCAACTGAACAGAAGGGTGGAGTTTACGATACTAAAGAATTAGCAATCTTATCATTCCTTTTTCTTTCGTTGTAAATATAAAACATGAATGCCGGGTAAGTATCTATATGCCTTTATCCCGGAATCCCGGTTTTAGTACTATCACCAGGATCCAACTGTAGCCGATGGCTTCAAGTTAAGAGATTTTGCCCCATCGGCTTGCCCCGATTTTATCGGGGCAAGCCCTGTTTATAAAAATATTGTATATACGTCTTTGGCACCATAGGGGCAGCGTCGTTAGGTGGCTCCTATGGAGCCAGATTACTCAAATGATGATTAACTATAAACACGATGCTCCTAACGGAGCTCATTTAACTACATTGATCTTTCGGGGTTTTTGGTTTCAATCATTTGCTATATTCTATATTAATCTCCCCTCTTTGAGGTTTCTTCCTACCAATAGAATGAAGAATTTTTATTTACGAGACTAACTGTTTTACTTTCCGGGCAACCATGCAAGATTAAAAGCAGATATAATATACGGGAAATCAGTTGCGATTATTTGCATTGTGTTTCGGCAACTATGAATATTGCCCCATGTGAAGATTACTCACCAGGCTTCAGAATTATACTTTAACTTTAGATACCTGAGCATGCTATTATTGACTTCAAGTCTTTTTAAACCATGCGTTTTTGCCATTTAACACCAAGACTACTTTTCACCGGGTTATGCATAGCCCTGTGCTGTTTTTATGGCAACACACAAACCTGTCCCGCCAATATTGATTTTGAAAATGGCACTTTTGACGCATGGACATGTTACTCCGGTTATGTAACCGGTAATGGCCAGAATGTCATTTCACTTACTCCTTCCGGTGGCCCGGTTCCTGGTCAGCATACCATGTTCTCTTCCTTCCCGGGTGGTGGGTTTGACCCTTATGGCGGCTTTCCGGTCAATTGCCCCAATGGCAGCGGGTATTCTATCAAACTGGGGAATAATTATGGCGGTGGACAAGCTGAAGGCATTTCGTATGAATTCACTATTCCTGCTAACGAGGATTATTATACACTTATTTACAATTATGCCGTTGTATTCCAGGATCCCAATCACCAGGAATACCAGCAACCAAGACTGGAAATTGAAGTGCTGAATGTTACTGATAACAGCGTCATTTATTGTTCTTCGTTTACTTTTATCCCCTTTGGTACTATACTTCCCGGATTTTTCGAATCCCCTGATCCCGGCAGTGATACAAAAGTATGGTGCAAGGACTGGACAGCTGTTTCTATTAACCTGGATGGTCATGCAGGAAAAACCGTCAGGCTTTTTTTTAAAACAGCGGATTGCACTTTTCAACGACATTTCGGCTATGCCTATATTGATGTAAACTCCGAATGCAGCGGCACATTTACAGGCGCCACCTATTGCCCTGATGATACACTGGTAAACATCGTTGCTCCTTACGGATACCAGGGTTATACATGGTATAACAATGCATTTACCCAGGTGTTGGGTAACCAGCAGATACTTACCCTGCGACCACCGCCGCCGGCAGGAACAAATGTTGCCGTGCAACTACTGCCTTATAGCGGTTACGGTTGTGCTGATACTTTATATGCCCGGTTAGTGGATACTTTAACCGTAACAGCCCATGCTGGTATTGATGTTTCTTCATGCAATAATAACCCCGTGCCCATCGGCTCTCCTCCAAAGGCCGGCTTAGTATATAAATGGAGCCCTGCCACGGGATTATCCAACCCCAATATTGCTAATCCTCATGCAGCGCCGGATATCACTACCACTTATATCCTTACAGTGAACCATGATGGCGGCGGGTGCATTGACACGGATACGGTACTTGTGCGGGCTGCCGCTATCAATAAGTCTTTGCAGTTAATCGGCAAAGCAAATTATTGTATAGGCCAGGGTGACAGCGCTATCTTAAAAGTAAATCCCACTGACAGTATTCAATGGTATAAAAATGATATCCCCATTAGCGGAGCCAATGAAACTGAACTGAGGATAACAGAGACAGGCGTCTATTATGCCGTACTTTTTAATAATATAGGATGCAGTGTTGCTACAGACAGACAGCCAATTACTATATCGTCAGTACCTGTTCCGGGTGTCACTTTCGGCATCAGTAACCAATGCCTGGTGGGTAACCGGTTTGTTTTTACCAATACCAGCACCAATGCTGTGGGCGCCATGCAATACAGGTGGATACTGGGCGATGGTACGACTACCCTATCACGGGATGTAACGCATAGTTATGCGCAGGCAGGTGTATATACAGTGAAAATGATCGTCAACAGCAGTTCTGTTTGCATGGATAGTGTCATGTCTGTTATAAAGGTATATCAAAATCCGGTCGCTGCTTTTGATGTTGCGCCGGTTTGTATCAACCTGCCTTTGCAGGCCGTTAATAAAACAATTGACACAATAGGATCGCCGATAAATTATTTATGGAATTTTGGCAATGGCCAATCCTCAACAGATCGTAATCCACCCATACAGGTATATCCTGTCGCAGGAACCTACCCTATCACTTTGTCTGTAAATTCTGTGCAATGCCCTTCTCCATCAGATGTCTTAAAAAGGAATATTGTTATTGATAAACCCAGGCCGGGTATTACTTACCCGGTACAATACGCGGTGATAGATTACCCGCTTGTCTTACAGGCGAGGCAATTTGGCGAAACTGCATTATGGAGTCCCGGCACACATTTAAATACACAGGAAAGTTATACCCCTGTATTCAAAGGGGCTTCCGACCAATTATACAGCATAGAAATAAAAACCATCAGCGGCTGCCTTACTACAGATATACAGGAGGTGAAAACAGTGAAAGAAGCTGACATATATGTACCTTCAGCTTTTACTCCAAACAATGATGGTTTAAATGATCACTTACGGCCCATATTAATGGGTATAAAAGAAATCCGCTACTTCAAAGTATTCAACCGGTGGGGGCAGATGGTATATCAATCGAAAAACGAGCTACCCGGCTGGGATGGCACTATCAATGGGATTCCGCAATCATCAGTGGTGGTCGCCTGGATGATAGAAGGGATCAGCATTGACAACAGGATCATTACCCGAAAAGGCACAAGTACTTTAGTCAGATAGAAATTTTATCTCAGCTCCAATATCAATGCGGATCGTGGCGCAACAGATAACTCTTTAGTTAAAGATAGCTGATCTCCTGTCAGTACATTAACCGCTGTCTTCTTATTCTTTATTATTTCACCAAACCGTTCTGTATTAATCACCGTCGCCCCGGTGTTTTTATTCAGCACTACCATTACGGTTTCTTCTTTACCGTACCTGAAATAAACATATATACCTTTTGCAGGTGCAAAATGCAACGTGTTGCCTTCATGTATAACTTTTTTATTCTTTCGCCAGTTTAATAATTTTTTCAAAAAAGCTTGTACCCGTACCTGGTCGTTCGATAAACCCGCACCTGTAAATCCATTGACCGCATCTCCTTTCCATCCCCCGGGAAAATCAGTACGAATCAATCCATGATCCCCGGGCTTTGCTGTATTTTCTATCAATAATTCCGTACCATAGTAAAGCTGTGGTATTCCCCGTATGGTAAGCAGGTAACTGAGTGCCATCTGCACCAGGTCAACATCGTTTTTGAGTTGCGTAAAAAGCCTGTCCATATCATGATTATCCCCAAAAACTAAAAGGTTTTTAGGATTAGCATATACAAAGTCGTTTGCCAACGCCTCATATAATTTTACTAATCCTTTGTCCCAGTTTTCAGGCTCAGTTAATGCCTGGACCAGGTTTGCTTGTAATGGAAAGTCCATTGTACTTTTCATACAGCCATTGTAACCGCTATTATTCAGTTTTCCTTTTTGCCAGTAGGCTGCAATCAATGGATTAGTGCTCCACTCCTCTCCTACAATACTGAAACCCGGATATTCATTCATGATGGTACATGTCCATTGCTCCAAAAATTTCTTTTGCGAATAAGGATAGGTATCCTGTCTTATTCCACCAAGACCCAATGTTTCTATCCACCATATACTGTTTTGAACCAGGTACGATGCTAAAAAGGGGTTTTGCTGGTTGAGATCAGGCATGGAACTGACAAACCATCCTTTTACCATCAGTTCCTTATCAACCATTGATGCATAGGGATCTTCGTTGACGGTGCGGCGATGATTGGTGATCTGAACAGAATCAGGATAATTGATCCAATTATGAAATGGCAGATCCTTCATCCACCAGTAATTTGATCCACTGTGATTGACCACTCCATCAAATATTAATTTAATGCCTTTCTGACGGGCTTTATCAGCCAGTTCTTTATACTCTTCCAATGTTCCGAACCGCGGATCAACTTTATAGTAATCAGTGATCGCATATCCATGATAGGATGAACGAGGCATATCATTCTCCAGCAAAGGCGTAGGCCAGATAGCCGTATAGCCCATATCAGCCATATAACCGAGTTGATCAATCATACCCCGGATATCACCGCCATGCCTGCCGTAATCATTTTTACGGTCAATCTTTTTTTCCTGCATTGTACTTGCTATATCATTACTTATATCACCATTGGCAAAACGATCAGGTGTAATAAGATAAATGACATCAGCAGCAGTAAAGCCTTTTACAAGGCTGGCATCTTTTTTACGCTGTTGCAACGTATAATTATATGAGTATGCTGTTTTACCTTCTTTCTTAAACAATATGGGGAATACACCGGGTTTTGTACTTTTTGAAATAACCAGATCAATGAAAAGATAGTTCTTACTATCAGCCTTATGGATTCGCCTGACCGTAACACCTGCATAGCTGATGACAGGATTTGTCTCCCCGATATTTTCACCATGAACCAGCAACTGCAATTCCTGGTTTTTCATACCCACCCACCAGTTCATGGGTTCTACACGGGGCTGTTGTGCAATAAGGGAAACAGAAAAAAGAAATAAAGATAAACTGTACAGTAATTTCCTGGCAAGCATAATCGTATATTATAATGAGAAGGTAAAGCTATTTTGAAATCTTTTGGAAACAGCCTCCAAAGAATGGTATAACCGGCAGAAAACGAAGTTATCTTTCCGCCTCAGCCATCTTCAGTTTCTTGTGTATGCGAAAGGTAAGTGTATCTATATACAGCCTGAAAGCGCAAAGAACACAAAGCACAGGTTTGCTTCCCCTGAAACTTTCGTTGTGCTGAAAAAAGCGATGACCAATTCCCGGCAATAAATAACCGGTAAAAATGGCGGCGCCTATCAGCCAGTAACCAGGTAAGATAAATGCCAATGCTATCAATGTAAAAAACAAAGTAGCCCCGATGAAATGCAGAACCTGGTTACCCCTGTTGCTATGCGCCTTCAGGTAAGCAGGATAAAAAGCATTGAGTTCGCTGATAAATTTTTTCATGGCAGTTGCTTTTGCGATTTAAAATTAAGCAGATGTTTATTCATGAACTTTTGCTCTTAATTATTTTTTAGTTGCTTTTTTTCCGGCGATTTGATCAACCTGAAGTAAGTAGCTTTAAACCGGTTGTCAACTATTTCTCCCTGCACTTCAGCTTTCCTGATGGCGTTGCAAAACCCATCCTTTGCATGTGCATCACCGTGCTTATCTATATCAGTGCCGTCAACAAAATAAGACTTTCCATCAATACGGACAGCCAGATCACAACTTTTACCGGCTAAACCTAACTGGCACTGGCCACAGGCTGCTTCTACAGTGAGCAGTTTTTTTGTCGTATCTGGTTTGGCCGGCTTTACTTCATTGTGTTGTCCAATTGCTGTTGTTGCAAAAAAACTGAAAACCAGCAGCGTGAATAATGTCTTCATAATATGAAATTTATAAATTAACCAGTATGTTAACCTACCTGAAATTCGCTTTCATTACCCGCATTACATTCCCTCCTAAGATCTTATACACTGATTTTTTTGAATACCCTCTCCTCAGCAGTTCTTCCGTGATCTTTGGATAAGTGGTTACATCTTCCAATCCTTTTGGCAGAGAAGATACGCCATCATAATCAGAACCGATACCCACATAATCATCACCGACCAGTTTTACTATGTGATCAATATGGTCAACCATTTGCGCCAGTGTAGGGCGAAATGGTTCCAGCTCTGCAGAAAACCGCTGCCGCCAAATTTCATTCATTTTAGCGGCATCATAGTATTGCTGTAATGAATCTTTGATCTGTTTTCCTTTGGTTCCTTCCAGTTCATCCATTTTTTTTGCAAAATTGCTGTCAATAAATCCTGAATAGAAATTGATACAGATAACACCCCCGTTTTTTGCTACCGCTTTTATCTGCTCATCTTTTACATTGCGAAAAACAGGGCAGATACTCCAGACAGAACTATGCGAAAGCATTACGGGTTTTGTGACCGTGGCGATAGCATCATAAAAAGTTTGTTCGCCAACATGGGAAAGGTCAACGATGATACCGAGTTCATTCATTCGTTTTACAACCTGCTTACCGAAACTCGTTAACCCTTTTCTTTTGGTCTCACCCTGACCCTCAAAGGAGAAGGATGTTTCATCTTTTGCACTGGTAGCCCAGCTGGTACTATTATTCCATGTTAATGTCATGTAACGCATACCCTGGTTATACAGCGCCTGTAGTTTATCCATGTCATCTTCGATCATGTGTCCGCCTTCAACACCGATCAGCGCGACTAATTTATCCTGGCGGATGCCTTTCTTTACTTCCTTGTAATCCCTGGCCAGTGTTATACGATCGGGGTTTTTAAGAACAAGGATACTCAATGCATCTATTTCCTGCTCTGCATCCTTATAAAATCCTTCTTTATTTCTTGCCTTCTCTCCTGTCCATACAGAAAAAAATTGCACATCCAGGCCACCTTCTTTCCATCTTACCAGGTCGCTATGCCCTTCTTTCACCCGGTTGGAGATATCAATGCCATCAAGCACAGCAGAAGAAAGAATATCATTGTGGGTATCTGCCAGGATAGCTTTGTTGTGAAGTTTGCGTAAAGACTGCGAAGAAGCAATAAATATAATGGAGAGAAAAAAAGATAACAGCAACAGTAACTTCTTCATGCTATGACTTTGGTATGTGAAAATAAAAAATCCCGGCTGTATTAACCGGGATAAATTTCTCCAGGCATTTTATTACTTCAGCACAAAACCTTCCAAAAACTTCGTATTAAAATCACCGCTAAGGAAACGTTCATCCTTCATTAACTGCAAATGAAATGGAATAGTTGTTTTTACTCCTTCGATAATATATTCGCTGAGCGCCCTGTACATGGTATCAACAGCTTCCTGCCGGGTACGGGCCACCGTGATGAGTTTTCCAATCATAGAATCATAATACGGTGGAATAACGTAACCCGCATAGGCATGGCTGTCCACCCTTACACCATGACCACCTGGCTGGTGCAAGACGGTGATTCTTCCCGGCGAAGGACGAAAATCATTGTAAGGATCTTCAGCATTAATCCTGCACTCAATCGAGTGCATTTGTGGTATATAATCTTCCCCGGATATTCTTTCGCCAACAGCAATTTTGATCTGTTCTTTGATCAGGTCAAAATTGATAACTTCTTCCGTGACACAATGTTCTACCTGGATACGTGTATTCATTTCCATGAAATAGAAATTGCGGTGTTTATCTACAAGGAACTCCACTGTACCTACACTTTCATAATTGATAGCCGCTGCAGCTTTCTTGGCAGCTTCTCCCATTTTAAATCGTAACTCTTCCGTCATGAACGGAGAAGGAGATTCTTCTACCAGTTTCTGGTGACGTCGTTGTATGGAGCAATCTCTTTCACTCAAATGGCAAACATTTCCATACTGATCGCCGGCTACCTGTATCTCAATATGTCTTGGCTCTTCTACAAATTTTTCCATGTAAAGGCCATCGTTCTTAAATGAAGCTGCTGCTTCCGCTTTAGCCGTATTATAGGCTTTCTCCATTTCACTATCTTCCCATACTATACGCATCCCCTTACCGCCGCCACCAGCTGTAGCTTTGATAATAACAGGGTAACCCATGCTTTTTGCGAGATCTTTAGCTTCTTCTATACTTTGTAACAAACCTGCTCCCCCTGGTACTACAGGTACACCTGCTTTAATCATCGTTTCTTTGGCAGTGATCTTATCTCCCATTCCATTGATCATATCCGCTGTGGGCCCGATAAATTTAATACCATGATCATTACAGATCTTAGCAAACCTTGCATTCTCAGCCAGAAAACCATAGCCCGGATGAATAGCATCTGCATTGGTGATCTCCACGGCAGACATAATATGCGGAATATTCAGGTAGGAGTCGCTGCTTTGTGGCTTGCCAATACAAACGGCTTCATCAGCAAACCTTACATGCAGGCTATCGCGGTCAGCAGTAGAATATACAGCCACGGTTTTAATACCCATTTCACGACAGGTTCGTATCACACGAAGGGCTATCTCTCCACGGTTTGCGATCAGTATTTTTTTGAACACAGGAATGAATTAAAAATTTAGAATTAAAAATTCAAACTATTAAGCAGCAGTCTTTGCTTTTTGAATTTTTACTTTTTATTTAAGCAGGTTCCACCAAAAACAGCGGCTGATCATACTCTACAGGCGAAGCATCTTCTACTAATACTTTTACAATTTTACCCTTTATTTCACTTTCAATTTCATTGAAGAGTTTCATGGCCTCTATGATACAAACCACTTTTCCCGGCGCTACTTCATCCCCCACATCTGCGAGGTTGGGTTTATCAGGAGAAGACTTGCGGTAGAATGTGCCGATCATCGGGCTTTTGATGGTAATTAAAGTTGAGGATGTTTCGGCTGGTTTTGATTTCTCTGCGGAAGTAATACCGGTTGCATCTGATGGCTGCTGGCTGAATGCAGGCTGGGGGGCCGCTGCATAAACCGGGGCGGAAGAAGATACTACCTGCGTAACATGTTCTTCCTTTTGTTTGATCGTCAACCGGAAATCTTTTTGCTCAATAGTCAGTTCGCCAATATTCGATTTGTTGACCATTTTGATCAACTCCTGAATTTGTTTGTAGTCCATGTTTTTCAATTTAACAGACAATTTTTGTTAGAGTAAAAAGGAAGGCTAAGATATGGAAATCAAATGCAGCTTTCCCTATATTTTTTACGGGTTTTGGCCGAAAATTGAGCAAAAACAGATGAAAAAGGCCAAAAATGAGACGATTTCGGCCTGTTTTAAATAATATCACTAAGCTATTCTTTTACTCTTTCCACGTATTCACCTGTCCTGGTATTAACGCGGACAAGTTCACCTTCATTTACAAATAAAGGAACCCCGATAGTAGCGCCGGTTTCCAGTGTAGCCTGCTTTAATGTACGGGTAGCGGTATCGCCTCTTAAGCCGGGCTCAGTATACGTAATCTTCAGAACAATTTTATCAGGCAGTTCTGCGGCAAGTATCTGGTCATTTTCCGTATTTATAAGAACACCCACTTCCTGGCCTTCTTTCAAGTATTGATGGGCGTCAATGGCATTTTCCTGCAAAGCGATCTGTTCAAAAGATTCAGTGTCCATAAAGTTGTAGCCGGTATCGTCTTTGTATAAAAACTGGTACGTACGCTTTTCCACACGAACCGGGTAAATTGTATCACCTGAATTCCATGTCTTTTCAATAGAACGGCTATTGTCCACCCCTTTCAGTTTCGCCCATACTTTTGCCGCCGCCCTGGCTGTTTTATTTTCACCAAATTCCACTACGGTATAAAGACTGCCATCAAGGCTAAGTATCAAACCACGACTGATATCGGCTGTATTTGCCATAATATTTGATTTTTTTTGAGGCGGCAAAGATAAGGCAGTGACAGTTGCGGACAAAAGGTAAATAATGGCCTGCGGGGACGGTATTATATTGCGAATGCGCCAAACCTTTAATGTTTTTCCGGTTCTTAATTGGATTACTGGCTTCACAGCGATCTTAGTATGCACGGCTTTTGAGCAACTTCTTTTATTATTACTGTTTATTAGCTGAGCCGGGATAAGCAAAAGTGGAATTGTGAAGATTGGTGATGTAAAGAATCCGCCGCTATAATCAATTAACTTTACTTTTGTGAGATTATAAAATTCCTTTATGCACAAACTTTTTTTGGGGATATTCTTTTTGATTATCGCCGGCGGCTTATCGGCTCAGCAAAATTCAATTAATATGCCGCCCTACAAACGATTTCCCGTAGTCCCGCCGTTTAAATTATTAAAATCAGACAGTGTTTCTTTATTTACGAAAGCTGATCTGAAAAAAAACAAACCAGTATTGGTTATCGTTTTCAGTCCCGAATGTGATCATTGCCAGCATGAAATGGAAGAAATAATTAAACGCATCAATGATTTCAAAAAAATACAAATAGTGATGACTACTACCTGGCCATTACACATGATGAATGATTTTTATAAAAAAAATGATCTGCAGCGTTTTACCAATATTACTGTAGGAAAGGACATCAGTAATATGCTTCCCTCTTTTTATAGCATCCGCAATATGCCTTACCTGGCTTTTTATGATAAAAAAGGCGACCTGATAGATACTTTTGAAGGCTCCCTGCCTGTTGAAAAAGTGCTGGCAAAATTTGAATAAAACAACAAGCCGCAGTTTTTCCAATACCTGTATCTGTTACCTTTGCACCGCAAACCTGCCTACCGGTAGGCAGGTAATTTTCTCATTCTATAAATTTTTTCGTTCATGAAAGTAACCGTTGTAGGCGCCGGCGCTGTTGGAGCTACCTGTGCTGATAATATTGCCCGGAAAGAGCTCTGCCACGAATTGGTACTGCTCGATATCAAAGAAGGTATTGCTGAAGGGAAAGCACAGGATATGATGCAAACTGCTACATTGCTTGGCTTTGATACTAAGATCACAGGAAGCACTAATGATTACAGTAAAACTGCCGGCAGCGATGTGGTAGTGATCACTTCCGGCCTGCCCCGTAAACCCGGCATGACCCGTGAAGAGCTGATTGGGGTTAATGCCGGTATTGTAAAAGGTGTTGCTGAAAATATCCTGAAGCACTCTCCTGATGCAATTATCATTGTTATCAGCAACCCGATGGATACAATGACATACTTAGCCTTACAATCAACAGGCCTGCCCAAAAACAGGATCATTGGAATGGGTGGTACACTGGATAGTGCACGTTTCAAATACCAATTGAGCCAGCACCTGGGCTGCAGCCCCTCTGATCTTAATGCGGTAGTGGTAGGTGGTCATGGTGATACTACCATGATCCCGCTGATCCGTTTGGCTACCTGGAACAGCGTACCAGTAACCAATTTCTTAAGCGCTGAACAACAGGAAAAAATTGTAAAGGATACAATGGTTGGCGGCGCTACACTTACTGCGCTCATCGGCACTTCCGCCTGGTATGCACCCGGAGCTGCGGGAGCTGCATTGGTAGAAAGCATTGTTCGTGATGAAAAGAAATTATTTACCTGCTGTGTAAAATTAGATGGTGAATACGGGCAAAAAGATATTTGTCTTGGTGTACCTGTTACCATTGGTAAAAATGGCTGGGAAAAAATTCTTGATTTCAAACTCAATGAATCTGAACAAGCCGCCTTTACTAAAAGTGCAGATGCCGTAAGGAATATGAATGATGTATTGAAGACCCTATAACCATTATCATAACCAATAAATTAAAAGCGTCAGGTTCAAATTTTGAACCTGACGCTTTTTTATACAACATACCCGGAAGGATAAAAAAGATTTTTTAGACAGGGACAAATGACGTATATTGGTGGGACAAATGACGGGTTATGAAAAAGAAAGCAAAACCAAAAAAATATAAACCTAATGACGAAATAAGCAGCGTCAACGAGCCGCTTCCTATTTATCGCTCTATAAAGATAGTACCCGCGGCAATGGATTTTTCGTACAGGAAATTTGCCAGGATCGCAGAAACAGTTCCTTTCAGCCAGCGTGAATGGGCTTCTATACTTCATCTTTCCGAAAAAACATTGCAACGATACGCCAAAGACAATAAAAATTTTGAAGGTATCTATGTTGAACGCATCCTTCAAATGCAGGAATTGATCAAAACAGGTTTGGAGACTTTTACCAGCGCCCAGGCTTTTTACCAATGGCTGAAAAAAGATAAGCCCCTACTGGGAATAGTACTTCATTTTTCCGATTTAACTACCAGCAAAGGCATACAGGAACATATTGATGCCATGGAAAGGCTGCAACACGGAATTATTATATGATACTTTACCGTTTTGCCAGGCAAATTTACAGTAACGATATTTCAGGTGCGGGTGCAAAAAAACTGGGTGGCCGCTGGAATAGCCCGGGACTTTCTGCTGTCTATACAAGTTCCGCCATTTCATTATCATTACTGGAGATACTGGTTTATCACTCCGCCTATGAAGAAATCAGTACCAATATGCTAATGCGGATTGAAGTGCCTGATACCTCTCCTCTTACTGTAACTGACAGATCATTAAAACAAAACTGGCAAAATGATATTGATTACTCCCGTTTTATCGGCAACGAGTTTCTGAAAAGCAAAGAGCTACTCCTGCTGAAAGTGCCTTCGGCTATAATCCCCGAGGAATACAATATTGTAATCAATCCGGCTCACCCTGATTTTAAAAAAGTAAAAATCCTCAAAGCAAGCCTTTTCCAGTTCGACGCAAGGCTTTTTAAATAAATATCCCGAAATTTACTACCCGCTTTTTCGGGACAAGGATAAAATTTATGTACGCAATAGTTGATATAGAAACAACAGGAGGTTATGCCGCTGCTCATGGTATTACGGAAATATCCATTCATATATTTGACGGTAATAAGGTGATTGAAAAATTTGAAACTCTTATCAATCCTCAACAACCTATCCCCCGCTATATCCAGGCTATGACAGGCATCACCGATGAGATGGTAGCCGACGCCCCCTTATTTGAAGAAGTAGCAGAGAATATCTACGCCCTGCTTACTGATAAAATCTTTGTAGCCCACAATGTCAATTTCGATTATTCATTTGTAAAGAGCCACCTGGAACAAGCTGGTTTCAGTATTGATGCAAGGAAATTATGTACGGTGAGGTTAAGCCGGAAGATACTGCCGGGTTTCCCTTCTTATAGCTTAGGCAACCTTTGTCATTCCTTAGGAATTACTATGAATAACCGTCACCGTGCCGGTGGTGATACGGAAGCGACAGTAAAAGTATTCAGTCATCTTTTAAAAAATGACAAAGAACAATTCATTCAAAAAAGCCTGCAGCGGAATTCGAAAGAATTCATTCTGCCCCCCAATGTTCCCAAAGAACATTTTGATCAATTACCTTATACACCCGGCGTCTATTATTTTCATGATGAGAAAGGCAAGATCATTTATGTAGGTAAAGCCAGAAATGTACGTTACCGTATCAATAGTCATTTCAGTAATAATTCCCAAAGCAGGCAAAAACAGAATTTTCTACGCCATACTTATTCTATCAGTCACCAGCCCTGCGCTACAGAACTAATGGCTCATATTCTTGAATCAACAGAGATCAAAAAGCTCTGGCCCATTTTTAATTACTCACAAAAAGGCTGGGAAGATACATACGGCATTTTCGCTTATGAAGATCAGAATGGTTATATGCGCCTGGCCATTGAAAAGAATAAAAAACACCTCACCCCTGTTTGTACATTTCACCGGTTAATTGAGGGGCATGATATGATGCGAAAGATGATCCGTGATTTCCAGCTTTGTCCTAAACTATGTTTCATGCAGACTGGCCAGGAAAAATGTGAAGGCATCAAAGAAAGTTATTGTAAAGGCGCCTGCGAACAAAATGAAACACCTTTAAGATACAATTACCGTGTGCTGGAAGCAATTTACTCATTACAAACCAAACCTTCATTCGCCATCATTGAAGAAGGATTAAACGCAGACGAACAATCCTGCATACTCGTAATAAAGGGAAAGTTTTACGGTATGGGATATATAAGTACTGAGGTGCAGGTAACCGATTTGGAAACACTCCAAAATTTACTTACACCTTATAAAGAGAATAATTATATCTCTAATCTTATAAACAGCTACGCTTTAAAATATCCCGGCAAAGTAAGAATACTTGAAAACGAAACAGTTCAATCCAGCCATTGAAAATCTTTGGCAAAAGGCATTTGAGAGAATGTATCTGAAGCTTGTTGTGGTGATGCGACCAGTTTTCTTTGAACCGTATCAAGCCAGGCTCCATCTACAGTGATAATAGCCGAAATAACATCCCCATTTTTAATGATTTCATGTTGTATTGTCCAGCGGGAAAAATCTTTCCTGGATTTTAATAGCTTCAGGTCAATCGCTACTTTATCCCCGAAACGAATTTCCTTTTTGAACACACATTCTTCCCGGAAGATTATTGGCCCAAAATGCAACTGCTGCATCAGGGCCGCTGTAAGGCCATGAGCATATAAGAATTCGATCCGGCTTAAAGCTCCCCAGTCATAATAAACCGAATGCCTGAGATGAAAATTCGGGTCAAGATCAGACCAGCGAATTTGTATTTCTTTGGGGAAATTCTCCATAAAGAGCAAATTAGTGATAAGATTAGGCTAAATTAAATCACTACAGTATAGGAATATCGCTTACAACTTTTATTTTTGCTTTCTAATCAAAAAACTCATGAAAAAACTGATCTTATTTTCCTGTTTACTGACAATATGCTTTTCACTTACAGCACAACCCGGTAAAACGGCCGTCAAGCCTGCCGCAAAACCCGCGACTAAACCAGCCGTAACAGCACCTCAACTAAAGACATTAAATGATTCTGCGAGCTATGCAATTGGCTTTAGCGTAGCGAGTTTTTACAAACAACAAGGTATTACTAATATAAATACAGCGCTGGTATCCCGCGCCATCAACGACATATATGGCAATAAAGCTACGCTGTTGACTGATGGCTCTGCCAATGACATTATGAACAAAGTAATGGTCAAAATGCAGGAAGAAAAAGTAAAACCGACTATCAATGCATGTAATACTTTCCTCGCCGATAATAAAAAGAAGCCAGGAGTGAAAACAACTGCCAGCGGTTTGCAATATGAAGTGATTACAGAAGGCACAGGCATACAACCAACAGCCGTTGATACTTTCGTTTGTCACTACAGGGGCACCTTAATTGATGGTACAGAAGTTGATGCTTCCTACAACCGGGGCGAGCCGCTTACTATGGCGGTGCGGCAAGTAATACCAGGATGGACAGAAGGGTTACAATTAATGCATGTGGGTTCAAAATATAAATTTTACATCCCCTACAATCTGGGTTATGGTACATTTGATAACGGCGCTATACCCGGAGGTTCTGCACTGATCTTTGACGTAGAACTACTGGATGTAAAAAAACCGAAGTAAGTTATTGGGATTTGATCCGCTCTTTGGCCCAGGATAAAGCTTTTTGAAATTGTTCGTCTTCTGTAAGGCTGGTGTTGTCAAGCTCAATGGCATCATCAGCCTTTTTTAGCGGGCTTATTTCGCGGTGTGAATCCATATAATCCCTCATCTGGATATTGTCCCGTATTTCTTCAATGGTCACATTAGGTTTCTTCTTATACATTTCTTTAAATCTCCTTTCTACACGTACAGCGCTATCCGCTACCATAAATATCTTCAATTCTGCATGGGGGAAAACCACGGTGCCGATGTCCCTCCCATCCATTACTATTCCTTTTTTTGTCCCCAGTTTATGCTGTTGTGTTACAGCAAATGCCCTCACTTCTTTTATAGACGCAATTTCACTTACCTTTTCAGCAATGACCAGGTCCCTGATTAAATACTCTACATTCTCGTCATTAAGATGTATCTCACTGCTTCCGGACATTTCATTAAACCGGAAATCAAGCTGGATATCTTTTAAAGCATTCTGCACTTCCGTTTTATCTGTCCAGTCAATATGATTCCGGAGAAAATACAATGTAACAGCACGGTACATAGCCCCGCTGTCCACATAGACATACCCCAGTTCCCTTGCCAATTGTTTTGCCAATGTACTTTTGCCGGCACTTGACCAGCCATCTATTGTTATAATGATCTTTTTTGCCATAGCCTGATCCGCCAATCAGCGGAAAATTGTTAAGTAGTTATACAATCATTTACCAGCAGAAAATTTTTCGTTTACGCTATTGAAACATATACAGGAAATGCTCCAATAACCGGCCTAATTAAAACATCACACTTCTTTTAGGGGCAAGCTATGAAAAACTACAGGTGGTAACAAAAAATGTATTTATTATGCCGATTCCTGTTACCATTAATACACTTCCGCTTCACAAAAATAAAAAAGGAGCGCTTATTAAAACACTCCTTTATACGTTTATTAAAAATACATTTTACGCTTTCGACTTTTCTTCCACATCTTTAAATGTAAACTTCAGCTTATTATTCTCTTTGTCAAGATCAGCTTCTAATATATCACCTGCTTTTACATTCATATTCAGTATCTCTTCTGCCAGGGGATCTTCCAGGTATTTCTGAATAGCCCTGTGCAAAGGACGGGCGCCAAACTGAACATCGTAACCCTTGTCTGCCAGGAAAGATTTTGCATCTTCTGTTAATGCCAGGCTGAACCCGAGAGTAGTCAGGCGTTTGGTTACTCCCTTCATCAGGATGTCAATGATGTTGAAGATATTTTCTTTGGTGAGGCTGTTGAAAATGATCACATCATCAATACGGTTCAAAAACTCCGGTGAAAAAGTACGCTTCAGCGCTTTTTCTATTACGGCTTTATTGGCTTCATCTTCATGTTCTACCCTTGAAGTAGTAGCGAATCCAACACCGGCCCCAAAATCTTTCAACTGGCGTGCCCCGATATTGGATGTCATAATGATCAGGGTATTTTTAAAATCCACCTTTCTGCCCAAACCATCCGTCAATTGTCCATCATCCAGCACCTGCAAAAGAATATTATAAATATCCGGGTGGGCTTTTTCTATCTCATCCAGCAAAATAACGCTGTATGGTTTCCGGCGAACTTTTTCTGTTAACTGGCCGCCTTCTTCATACCCTACATACCCCGGAGGCGCACCTATCAGCCTGCTCACCGTGAATTTCTCCATGTATTCACTCATATCAATGCGGATCAGCGCATCTTCTGAATCGAACATATATCTTGCCAGCGCCCTTGCCAACTCTGTTTTACCGACACCAGTAGGCCCAAGGAAAATAAATGTACCAATCGGCTTCTTGGGATCTTTTAATCCCACACGGTTACGCTGGATCGCCTTTACCACTTTTGCTATCGCCTCTTCCTGTCCAATCACCATCTCCCGCATATCATCAGACATTTTGCGGAGTTTTTCTGTTTCTGCCTGCACCATCCTCTTCACGGGTATTCCCGTCATCATACTCACTACTTCCGCAATGGCTTCTTCATCTATCGGGTAACGTTTGTGCTTGCTTTCTTCTTCCCAGTCATTCTTTGCTTTATCCAGGTCTTCGGCTAGCCTTTTTTCCGTATCACGCAATGAAGCAGCCTCTTCAAACTTCTGGCTCTTTACCACTTTATTCTTCTCGTTCTTCACATCTTCAATCTTCTTTTCGAGGTCAACTATATTCTGTGGTACATTAATGTTTTTCAAATGCACCCTCGCTCCTACTTCATCCATTACATCTATTGCTTTATCAGGCAATAAACGATCTGTAATATAGCGGTCACTCAATTTTACACAGGCATCAATCGCATCTTCACTATAGGTTACGTTATGATAATCCTCGTATTTTGATTTGATGTTATTCAGTATCTGGATGGTTTCATCCACTGTAGGCGGTTCAACCATTACTTTCTGGAAACGGCGATCCAATGCGCCATCTTTTTCAATATACATCCTGTATTCATCCAATGTGGATGCACCTATGCATTGCAGTTCACCCCTTGCCAATGCTGGTTTGAAGATATTACTTGCATCCAATGAACCACTCGCTCCTCCAGCGCCAACAATGGTATGCAACTCATCAATGAAAAGGATCACATCACGATTCTTCTCCAGCTCATTCATGATGGCCTTCATTCTTTCCTCAAACTGACCACGGTATTTGGTACCAGCCACCAGTGCAGCGAGGTCTAATGAAATAACTCTTTTATCAAATAATACCCTGGAAACTTTTCTTTGAACAATGCGAAGAGCCAGGCCTTCTACAATGGCTGTCTTACCCACGCCTGGTTCACCGATCAGTATAGGGTTATTCTTTTTGCGGCGGGAAAGTATCTGGGAAACCCTTTCGATTTCTGATTCGCGGCCAACAATAGGATCCAATGCTCCCATTTCAGCCAGCTTGGTTATATCCCTTCCAAAATTATCCAGTACAGGTGTTTTACTTTTTGCAGTACCCGCCTGTTTGGAACTCTTTTGCTGAGAGTATTTTTTCTCTTCATCAAAATCGTCATCATTTTCGTCGGTGTATTCCGCCCGTGTTGCAGGGTCACTTGATTTTACAATGCCCAGTTCTTGTCTGAAAAGATCGTAGTCCACGTCAAATTGATTTAAAATTTGTGTAGCAATATTTTCTTTATTTTTTAAAATGGAAAGCATCAGGTGTTCGGTCTCAACAGTTGTACTTTTTAATGCCTTTGCCTCCAAGACTGTCACCCTGATCACTTTTTCCGCCTGCTTCGTTAGCGGGAGGCTGTTAATGTTTGCAATGTTCTTTCCTGTCTTATCTTTTACGGCCAGTTCTATTTCCTTTCGAAGTTCATAAAGGTCAACATTAAAACTTTTGAGGATACGGACTGCTGTATTGTCACCCTCCCGGATCAATCCGAGAAGAAGATGCTCGGTACCAATAAAATCATTTCCCAATCTCAAGGCTTCTTCCCTGCTGAATGAAATGATCTCTTTAACCTGTGCTGAAAAATTGTTATCCATCTGTAGATAATTGGTTGATACAATATTAACGAATATATTTGGTTCCTGTTCCCCCGTATTTATAAACGGAATGTTGATAACATTAGTTGTACAAGGGGCTAAGATTTTTGACGCTTCGCCTGCGGTCGGCGTCTAAACATTAGACTTATGCTGGTCAAAATAGATACCAAAGAAAGATTTCATGCCATCACGCTGCCGGGGCCTTCTATTTCTGCTACTATGACAGAAGAGTTAGCTGAATGTTTGTTGCCTTACCTCCAAAATGACGTTAAAAACGTAGTGCTGATCCTGAAAGACATTGAAAACATCGATAACGCTGCTGCTGAAAAAATCGCGACCATCCAGCAAAAGTTTTATGAAACCGGCGCCTCCTTTGTCATTTGCAGGCTGCAAAAATCAGTGGAAGATTTTCTTGATCAGCATGAACTTTTAGAGATGATGAACGTTACGCCGACCGAAAGCGAGGCCTGGGATATCGTTCAAATGGAAGAAATAGAAAGAGAACTGCTGGATGGAGAGGATGAAACCCCTGTCCCCTAAAGGGTAACTTAGATCCAATAGTTCTTTACCATCACAAATAGTTGCTAACGATCAGAGTTGTTTTTGTACACGCCATTAGTACTACTATAAACTTTCGTTGCAATTTTATCCCCGACTTGATATGGGACACTCTTCGTCGTTCAGTAATTCTACTCCGCAAGACCAGCAAACAAACATTCCGATCAATGAATCTTCATCAAATAAAAGAACTTTTAAAGAAGTCATTAGTAAAACATCTTACCACTGCAATTAGTTCATTGGAGCTGCTGCCTGTGGGCGGAGGTTCCATCAATGATACTTACAAGGTAATCATTAATGGCAGTAAAAAGTATTTTCTGAAGCTGAATTCATTGGTAGCTTTTCCCGGTCTCTTCGAAAAAGAAAAGAATGGTCTTGAATTTCTTGCCCGGCAAAATTGCATTCGTATCCCGTCCATTATCTTTTATGAAACGGCTGACAATTATCAATTGTTACTCCTGGAATGGATAGAGGTTGGCATACGAAATGAAAGCTTCTGGAAAAAGTTTGGAGAGCAACTGGCGCAATTGCATATTATCAGCGCTGAACATTTCGGATTCCCCGAAGATAACTATATGGGTTCATTGCCACAAGAGAATACTATCGCGAACAACTGGGTTGAGTTTTTTATCCAATATCGCCTGCAGCCGCAAATCAACCTGGCCCGTAACCAGGATCGCCTTGACAAAAGCCATATAGCGTCTTTTGAAATCCTTTTCAAAAAACTGGATTCAATTTTCAATACGGAAAAATCCTCCCTTCTTCATGGTGATCTCTGGAGCGGTAATTTTATGTGTACCGATCAGTCATTACCGGTATTGATTGATCCGGCTGTTTATTTCGGGCACCGCAATATGGACCTAGCCATGACAACTTTGTTTGGTGGATTCGATAAAACCTTTTATGATTCTTATCATTATTATTACTCATTACCGCCCAATTACCGGGAACAATGGGAGGTATGTAACCTTTATCCATTATTGATCCATCTCAATCTTTTTGGTAAAAGCTATTTACCCGGCATCACAAGCACATTGAAAAAGTTTAGCTGAGCAGCCAATAATACCAAAATACCGTCTTTCGCTGGTATTTAATACAATTATATTTCTATTTTTGAACCATGCTCGCTGTCACTATCCTTGGAAATAACTCAGCCGTCCCGGCTTTTGACCGGCACCCTACCAGCCAGGTGGTAACACTGGGCGGTGAAAATTTTTTAGTGGACTGCGGCGAAGGCACCCAGATACAAATGATCAATTACAAGATCAGGCGCAGCAAAATATCACATATATTTATTTCCCACCTTCATGGCGATCACTATTTCGGCCTGGTAGGATTGATCAATTCATTCAGCCTGCTGAGCCACCAGCAGGAGCTGCATGTTTTTGGACCATCGCCTTTGCAGGAGATCATTGAAATGCAGATCAGGGTAGCTGATACAAAACTCTGTTATCCTCTCCATTTTCATACGATCAGTGGCGCCGCTACCCTGGTGAACAATGAAAGGATCGAGATCAAATGTTTTCCTACACAGCACCGCATAGAGTGTTATGGCTTTTCCTTTCATGAAAAAAAGAAACCACGCAAACTGATACTCGAAAGTGTAAAAGAGAATAACATCCCGCTTTATTTTTATGATAACCTGAAGAATGGTGAAGACTTTATCACCAGCGTTGGGGAAGTGATCAAAAATGAATGGCTGACAATCGAAGCGCCTAAAGGAAAGACATATGCTTTTTGTGCCGATACCCGCTACAATGAATCCATGATAGAGCATATAAAAGATGCCGACCTGATCTATCATGAAACGACCTATCTTGACAACTTTCGTGAAAGGGCGACAGAACGTTTTCATTCCACGACTAAACAAGCCGCCCTGATAGCACAGAAAGCAGGTGTAAAAAAATTACTGGTTGGTCACTTCAGCAGCAAGTATGACACACTGGAAGAATTTGAAGCGGAAGCGAGAGAAATTTTTCCAAATACTGAGTTAGCTCTGGAAGGAGTTACGTACAAAGTATAAACCCGGATTACATTGATTCAATGATTTGATTGAATGTACATTTCCCCTGGTCACTCACCGGAGAATCCAATCGTAAAATAAGGGAAACTCCACCCTCCACCTTGCCTCATTATGCTTGCCATCATCCCGGATAACAGTGGTCATTTTTGACTTTGACACTTTGAGCATTCCTGAAAACGCTTTCAGCATATCAGGCACCATAGTCTCGCCTTCCTGCTTACCACCGTAGAAATAAATCTTAGCACTCACCATTTTCCCTTTCTTTTTTATATCATCAAATATCTTAGTGCCACTGATCCAGAATGCAGGGGAAAATACACCGGCGCCACCAAATACGTTGGGGTATTTTAAAACAGCGTATAGAGAGATTAAACCACCCATCGAACTACCAGCAACAAAAGTATATTTCTTATCCGCCAGTGTCCGGTATTTTTTATCAATAAAAGGTTTCAATGTTTTGGCTAAAAAATCTGCATACTGGTTCCCTTCCCCTTTTCCGAAACGCTCCATATCGTAAGGACAATATTCGTTGATGCGTTTACTACCACCATGATCCACCGCTACCACTATGCATTTCTTTTTCATAGAGTCAAGACATTCATCCACTCCCCATTCGCCCGAATAAGAAGTAGTATCATCAAAGACATTCTGCCCGTCGTGCATATACAGAACCGGGTATCTTTTTTTGAAAGAGGCATATCCTTCCGGCAGATAAACCCAGACTCTTCTTGTTCTCTTTAGTTGCGGGATCATAAAAGCTGTATCTATGATCCGTACATTCTTAGTAGCGGTACTCACTTTCGGTTTCTGTGAAATATGATCCGCCCATTCCTCAATATACAGTTGAACAGAAGTATCTCCCGGCATTACCAACATACGATTAGGGATACCAGCGCCCCCTTTTTTACATTCCACTTTATCCCATCCGCCTCGTGTTATCTTGTATTCATAAGTACCTGCATCAAGTTTGAGGCTGAAAGAATATTTCCCTGTCTCCGTTTGCTGAAAACGATAGTTGGCATCCTGCGGATTCCAGCCATTGAATGAACCGGCGATGTAGATATCATCACCCGATGTATGATACGCCGGAAGTGTTTTTATTTCTACCCTGACTGAAGGTTGTGAAATAGCCGGTAAAACAAAAAATAAAATTACCAGGGTAAATAGAAATTTGACCATAACCGAAACTATGGAAAAAGATAAACTAAATACGAATCACTTAAAAGTAATGTACACTTAACTGTTCGATCTAAAGCCCCAGCTTCCTTATAATTAACTCCCCTACTTTTCTTCCGGCGTTGGCCCCTTCGTCCACACTAATACGGTAATGTATGCCGCCATATACACGGCTGATAGACGCTTCATCCGCTGCCTGTACAAAAGAATCAAAATGACGTTGCAGTCCTATATACCTGAGATCACTGGTGTCTTGGAAGGCAAAATGCTCTCCATATAATTGGGTGAGAACTGTAGCGGCAGAACGGGTAATGGTACTATGCCCGCTGGTATATTCAGGAAAGGGTGGCGTCTGTAAAAAAGGCGTCCATGTTTGTTCAATGTTTTCATTGATCACTGTGACGGGCCTTATAAAATTACTACGGTATTTTTCGTCCCAGCACGAGATAAAAGCATCATATAAAGCGATGGCGGTAAGCGCATAGGTTTGAGCGATTTTTACCGGATCTGCATTTGTTTGCTTTGCGGCAATGGCAGCAATACCCATCCAGTGGCCACCGGGTGTAATTTTTTTATTGGCAAACATCAGGTGACCTGAATGTTCCATTACAAAAGGGTTATCGTCCCAATAACGGGCAATTAACTTTTGCTCTTCTGTAAGGTTTTTGTTGATGGAATACACTTCCTTTACCTGCTTAAAAAAAACGCTGTTGGTATCTGTACTGAACAAGGGTGGTCTGGGTGGCATAAATTGCGAGGCGGAATCCAGCGCCATAGGCTTCATCGTGTTCCAGCACCATTCTACTCCATCCATATAATCAGGCGGGGTAGGTCTCCACTTGCCGGGCTCGTTACTACCGAGATGTTTGGCTTTACCCCTTGAGATAAGATAGCCATCTGACTTAGCTCTTGCCAGGATGACTTTACCGATAGTATCTCCTAAAGCAACGGAACGCTGATAGATTGAATCATCCAGGTTTTCTTTAAAGTTGTTAAATACAGACTCTTCATAGCTCTTTAATGAATCAACTGAAAAAACCCGTACGTTGCGAACAACAGTAAAGAAAGCTTTGGTGGCGGCAAGTGTATAATTATATTCTTTGCCCTTTTCAGGTTGTGGCATTTTTCCAAAACCTTTCAGCTTTTCCGCTATGGATACAGCTCCCTCTTTGCTAAACCGTATAGCTTCATAAGACGCTAAAGAAGAATACACATAAATTCTGCTGGCAACAGGCGGTGTAAACACATCATAAATAATTACCTGTGTTAACTGGTCCTGGTTTTGATGGAGGATCTCTTTGTCGTCCAATAGGGGCTCTGCTTTTTGACGACAGCCAATGCATACAATCAATATAGTTATGACCGGAAAAATCCATTTGAAGTATTTCATCAGGTGTCTTTTTTTAATTGAAGGCTTTATTTATTATGAAATAAAATCACTTACTTATATTTTTTAAAACAATAAATGGCGGCCCTTTTTGCCAATCAACAATAGGCTTTATAACAGAAGGCCGGATGGAAAAATTCCCTAATACAATATCTGTCTTACCATCTCCGTCTAAATCCCCGGCATCCATCGTAAGCCACCTCCCTGTTTTACCTTCAGGTATAGTAAACGGTTTAAATTCAAAATTACCTTCATTTTCCAGGTAAACAAAACCCTCGTCAGGTTGTGAGGCATAATCAGCAAAAAAGGCGATGGTGGCAATATCCAAATCCCCATCACTGTCAAAATCCCTTGCCATAGCTTTATAACAACCATTTACCGGGAAAAAATATTCCTGTTTAAAATGATTGTTACCTTCATTTAAAAAAATATACACACCATGGTAAGGTTTTAATACCATGGAATAATCTGCATTATCACCGCATGTATAAACGATATCCTGCAGCCCGTCTTTATTAAAATCAGCAAATTCAAACCAGGTAGAGCCATATACCGCCGGAAAACGTAACACTTGCTGTTGCTCAAATTTGCCATTCCCTTTGTTGGTGAAAAGAAAAATACCCTCATCTCCCTGTGAAAACAAGGCCCATACATCCGGCAACCCATCATGGTTAACATCTTCTATATACGCTTTGATGGCACCCGGTTCAGCCCGCAGAAAATGATGTGTATATTTATTGTCACGGGTATTTTCCATCCATGACAGTCCCCCGGTCAGATGACCAAACTCACAAACAAGATAATCTGTTCGTTTATCGTTATTGAGGTCGCAGGAGGTAATTTGAACAGGTCTTGCAAGACTATCGAATAATGCTGTTGCATCTAACCGCAGCCTGCCGTTAGCTTCGCTGTGTAGGTACTGGGCTTTCCCGAATTTTCCATTAGTAGGATTGATCACATTTATATTACAGGCAAGCATTGTATTATTATGAAAGTCTATATCCGTAATTGTTGCGTCCGATTTAACTGAATCGGTTAATTGTAACTGGCTATTATAACGAAAAGTGTATTGACTTGCCAGGTCAAAAAGATACAATTGATACGGAGATGTGGCGGTATCAATTTTGGTGAGGCATATACCAGGAGAAGGATATGTATATGTCGGTAATTGTACCTTAAAAATGGACAAGCCCATTTTTATAGTTTCGGAGCGTTGCTGTACCGGCAGCGAATCTGGTGAAAGTGCCGTGTAATAATCAATAATGTTTTGCCATTCCAGGTTATTCAAAACCGGTTTTGAAGGATAGAAATTTGCAGGGAGATGCTCATCGCGCCTGAATGAAGGATATTGCTGAAATCCATAACTAAAAATACCCAGCCTTGGACCCATTGAAGGCAACACCCCATTTTCCCAGCTTTTGGAATCAAGCAAAGAAGGATCGGGAACCAAATGGCAGGATTGACAGTAGGAAGCTACTAATACCCTGCCCTTTTCTATACTTGCATCAGGAATATCCTGGTGTGATTTATTTTTCCTTAGCTGGTTACAGGAAAAAATGAAAATTAATAAGCCGGTTAATAAAAAAAGAGAGGTAAATTTATCAGCTCTGTTATTTCTGAAAAAAATCTTATACACTTTACTCATTTCAAATTTTTTATCCCTCTTCATTCTGCCGAAAGAATAGTTGCATATAAATAAGCCGGTTATTGATCATTCTTCTGTATCTCTTCCTGGTATTTTTAAGGTTTACTTTCGTTAATGCCCTGTAAACTATCTACCTATTTACCCGTCCTTCAAATGTTAACAGGTGCTGAACACCATTAGAAGTATTGGTGGTGACTGAAACTGTTTTATGAACTTCGCTCCCCTGGCCTATGGTATTAAAAATAACTGTCAATTCATCCTCTTCTCCCGGCATTATCGCTTCTTCACGGTAGTGTGCAACAGTACAGCCACATGATGGCTGCACCCGTGATAAAAATAAAGGGTGAACCCCTGTATTTTTAAACCTGAATTTAATCACAGCGCTATCCCCATATTTAAGAATACCAAAATTCTGAACAGGGTTGATCCATTCAATAGTAGTAAAATTTATCGTATCAATTTGCGCAAGGCTGGCGGGCTTAATCCCTAATTTATTTTCATACGGATGCAGGTTCCTGTTGGTATCCTTGCTTTTACACGAAGTCAAAATGTTTATCCCCATCACCATGCAGGCGCATAAAATACATCCATGCCGAAAATATTTGATTACATATAATGTCATTATTATTTGATTTTTCTTACTCTGCCCTTACTATCAGTAATAGTTACAGCAACCACATTACTGTCAATGCATAAGGTTCTTGCTGATTGAGACAGAAATGAACAACCATAATAAAATTCCTGCGTTTGGGTAATTCCATTCCTGTATTTTATTTCAGAACTTATATCTGCAGGTTCCAGAGGAATAAAACTCATATTTCTTTTTAACTCAAATATTTTAAGTGGCCCTCGATTTTGCCCTGCTGCAATAAGGTACTTCCCGCTTTTACTTTTCAGCTTTACCAATGCTTTACCATTGCCCGGTATATAAATGCCGCTTTGAAGTATAGACAGTGCAGCAAATTCGCCTTTCCCATTTCCTTTTAGCAATAAACCATTTAATGCATCGTAACGACCAACATTAACTTCTGTCCCGTAATCATTGCCATTGATCAGCACGTCTAAATTATTATCGCCATCAAAATCATCTGTAATCATTCCGTTCAATACGGAGAACTGGGCCTGTACCGGCAATGGATATAGTGTAAACTTACCGTTTCCTTCGTTTTTAAGATAAGATGATCGCAGGTTATTAGCCTTTAGCACTAAGGCATCCTTTAATTGTTCTTTTGAAAATACCTGGTCAATAGTAGCAGTTGCAAAGGATTTAAAATTCTGAAATTTTGCCCGCATACCGATCATTTGCTTTACAATATCCTCCCTTGTCTGGGCGGGGTATTCCCTTTTTGTTAGATCCAACTGGCTGGTGGGAAGGAATTGAGCCGGAAAGGCATCATAACTTCCATTATTATCAAAATCTTTGGCATATATAGAAACCGGATACTGATCAGTTGCTTTATAAAGAGAGTTCTGGCCCAGGTTGCCAATTATATAATCCATATCACCGTCATTGTCGAAGTCGCCCGGTGCAATAGTATTCCACCAGCCGGTTTGATTGGCAACTCCTGTTTTGTCAGTCACATCTTTATATACTCCCTTTTCATTTTTATAAAATTTCAACGACATCCATTCACCTGCCAAAATAAGGTCGGGCCAACCGTCTTTATCAAAATCTGTAAACAAAGCATCGCATACAAGACCTATGTTTTTAAAATCTTTAGCGATGTCACTGGTGACATCTGCAAACCTGGGTTGATTTTTCCTGGAATCATTCCTGTAAATAAAGCTGGATACCGGTTTAGGATAATTCCACGGATCCACCCTGCCGGCAATAAAAAGATCCAGGTCCCCGTCCTTATCATAATCAACCGCTCTTACACAAAACTTGCTTGTAAGGTTCGGTGGTAAAGCCAATGAGTCAGATTTATAATTTCCTTTTCCATCATTTACATATAACTTATCCTGGTAGGCATTTGTATTCGGAGCATTTTCATATCCCCCGCTGGCAATATACAGGTCCAGGTCCCCATCTCCATCAGCATCAAACAGTAATAACCCGGCATCCTCATTAACCTTATTGCCTGGCATAACACCCGGCAATAATGCTTTTTGTATAAACCGGCTGTTGGGTTGCTGCAAAAATAATTGTGCACTCATGTTGAAAGCGCCACCGCAGATGATATCATCTAATCCATTATGATCAATATCTCCCACGGCTAATGCAGGTCCATATTCCGAAAGCTTATGTGGCAACAGTTTCTGGATGTTGAAATCAACAAAATCTTTTTCATCGTGAATAAAACGAATATTGACCGAATCAGAAACCTCCCTGAATAAAGCATTTTCTGCAAACACTTCCCGGGTAAATGAATAAGCGGTTTGCGCATCCTTTATATTCGCCTTCAGCAACCGGTCAGCTTTTATATCCTTCAATAATTGCATTTTGCCATTTGGCCACTTTATGATAATAGAATCAACTGAAACTACTTTACCTAACCCAAAATGAGCGATAC
This sequence comes from Chitinophagales bacterium, assembly GCA_015654695.1. Classification (GTDB taxonomy): domain Bacteria; phylum Bacteroidota; class Bacteroidia; order Chitinophagales; family Chitinophagaceae; genus VBAT01. The sequence continues at coordinate 56,332 of JAATGJ010000132.1, forward strand.
CCTGGTTGGTGGAAAGATACCCCCGGTACGGGGTGTTTTCCCAAACCTGTTTTTTGGCATGTTCATAATATATTTCTGTCCAGGCCCCCAGTCCGTTTCTATTAAGGGCATCTCCTTCAAACTGTATTTGAATGTAATGACTACTGTCTTTATTTTGCTGCCTTTGCGTATTCCTGTAAACAGTCGCTTCGTCGTTAATATTGTTTATTACAAAATCGAGATCACCATCGTTATCTAAATCTGCATAAGCCGCACCATTGGAAAAAGAGGGAGTAGTAATACCCCAGTCTTTCGATGCGTTGGTAAAAATCAGTTCACCATTATTCTTATATGCGTAGTTTGAAATTTTTACTTCCGGAACCTGGTTCAAGATCTCTTTCTTGCTGGCGACTGAAAATGCTTTGTTCCTGAAGGATATAAAATCATGGTCTGTTACATCTTTGGGGAACCCGTTTGTAATGATGATATCACGATAGCCATTGTTATCAAAATCGGTTACCAGCGGCGTCCAGCTCCAGTCAGTTTCAGCTGTTCCGGACAGGAAACCAATATCACTGAATATGGGTGGTCCGGCAGAATCATTTTGTAAAACCCGTGGCCCCTGGTTTAGCTGAATTACATTTCTTACATACTGGTACTGGTAGCCATAATGGTCCATATTCATATAGGTCTGGTAGCTATTAGGCATCAGCATCATTTTTTTACGGTAATTATCTTCCGGATCCATATCCAGTTCAATAATATCTTCCAATCCGTCATTATTGATATCAATGACGTCCTGGCCCATCGAATTGGCGGAAGTATGTTTAAAATACGTCTTCACCTGGTCTGTAAATGTCCCGTCATGATTATTAATATACAGGATATTATCAGGCAAAAAATCATTAGTAACATAAATATCCTTCCAGCCATCTTTATTGAGATCGCAAATGTTTACCCCATGACCATATCCTTCAATGGTAACACCCGCCTGCCTTGAAACATCAGTAAACACAGGATGGTCCAGGTTTTTATCCCAGTCATTACGGAATAATTTATCGGTATTTGGGTTTTCGCCATTGATCATTATCGGCCGGAATTTGTTGGGATATTCCTCTTTACGGATCTCATTGATCAAAAGATACATGTCCAGGTCACCGTCATTATCATAATCAAAAAATGCAGCCATCGTTGAATGTGAAGTATCATTCAATCCATATTCTGCTGCTTTGTTTGTAAAATGCGGAATACCTTCTTTATCCATACCCCCGTTGACATACAAGAGGTTTTCTCTTTTTAAAGGATCCTTTACTAATGTGCCGCAAACATATATATCCATCAGGCCATCATTGTTAATATCAATAATGCTGACACCCCTGCACCATCGTCCTTCGCCGGTAACGCCTGCGTCGCTGGTAATATCACTGAATTTAAAATCCCCTTTATTAAGGTATAGCTTATTAGATACAGCATTACCTGTAAAATAAATATCCTGCAAACCATCATTATTAAAATCAGCTATTCCCACTCCTCCTCCATTGTAAATATTCTCCACATCCAGTACATTGAAAGAGTCGTTATCAACAATCGTATTATTAAAATGAATACCTGAGTAACCGGATTTTATTTCCCTGAAGAGTTTGGTATCCTTATCCTTACACCCAATAAGTCCACCTATTAATAAAATGAAAGCTGGCATATATCTTTTCATAACAAACAACGTTTGTAAAATTATTCTTAAAACTAAATGCTCTTCAAATTACGGTTTATGGGTAAAAGAACGCCCGGCAATGCAGATAAATAGATTACTGGGCAATTATACTGTATTGTTTCAAAGATAAAAGAATTTAATAACCGTCAATTTGAATTTCAGCGCCAAAGCCTAGTAAAATGAGAAGAGGCTGCCCAGCATGCTGAGACAGCCTCTTCCCAAAGAAATTATACACTATTGATATTAATTAATAACCCGGATTTTGTTTTAAAGTCGGCGCACCATCCTTAATACTTGCGGTGATGGCAAATTCAGGAATAGGCAGGTACTCATGCTTATTCTTAGTGAACACTGAGCCTCCGAGTGCTTCTACCCTCCTCAATCCTTCTTTTGGAAAATATTCAGTGTTTAACACAACATCAGCAATTCCCCAGCGCACCAGATCAAAAAACCGGTGACCTTCCATTCCCAGTTCAAGCTTTCTTTCAAAGCGTACCGCAGTTCTTGCTTCAGCTTTATCAGCAAAATCTACAGGGTATATGCTAATTACATAATTAGCAGCATCAACCCCACCATTCAATACCGGTGATGCAGCGGCTCTTGTTCTTACCCTGTTTATATAAGTTCTTGCAGTAGCAAGGCTACCTACTTCAATTTCTGCCTCTGCTGCCATTAATAAAACATCTGCAAAACGCATAGGAGTATAATTCAGCGCATTATTGGCAAAACCCCAGCCGACAGTACCAGCTAAACTTCCAATATCTGCTTTATAATAAGTATTCTTTTTAGGACTATAGGGTCCGCCATAATCCACTTTACGAATCCAGTTTCTTCCCGGGTGTATACCCCAGTCATAATAAGGAATTCCTCTTCTGCCAACGGTCCAGTCTAATCTTGGATCAACCGTTCCTGCATAAGGAGTAAAGGCGTCAGTTGAAGCAAGGAGCTCATCGCTTGTAACATTTACGTCATTATAGGTAGTTGGCATCGGTAACCCTGCAGCAGTGGTTCTGTAGGAATTAACCAGGTTTTGAGATGGTTGAAAAAATCCGCAACATGCTCCGGGCTTTTCTGTTGTGGCGCTGCCCCCGTGTGGATAATTCAACGTATTATCATAATTACCATTCGTATTAGCTCCATCTCCGTAAGATGCCTGGATAGAAAAAACTGTTTCCTGGTTGTTTTCCGTAGTTACACGGAAACTTGTATGATAGTTTGGTGTAAGATCGTATTTAACACCCTGGCTATTCTTGCCGTTTGCAATGATCAAATCAAAAAGGGCTTTGGCTTCAGCAAACTTATTCTGGAACATATATGCTTTAGCCAGAAAAGCCGCACCAGCCCATTTGTTAGCTCTTCCTTTATGTGGTCTGGTTTCATCCAAATTATCATAAGCAAATTTCAAATCTGCTTCTATCTGGGGCCAGATATTTACATAGGCTGACCCTGTGAAATTGGGAACTTTAAAATCAGTTACTGTTTCATCTATATAGGGAATATTACCAAAAGCTTTCTTTCCCTCAAAAAGCATAAATCCCCTGATAAACCTTGCTTCTGCAATAATTTGCTTGGCATCTGCCGCAGAAATATCTGTAGCAAGGGGTGCTATTTTCAAAACCAGGTTAGCACCACCTACGCCATCCCAGATAGCATTCCATTTATTGGGTATCTGCCCGGTGCTCGGCAATAATTCAAACCGCATTGTAGGATTAGCATCCACCATATCTGTTGGTTCAGTTCCCTTATACGCATCACCGCCTCTTATACTTCCCCAAAGCCAGTTACTGGCGCCACCATTCTGCTGGTCCTGTATGCCATCCAGGGTAGCGTACGCATTGATCAACATTCCGTCAACCCCTTTTTTATTGGTTAAACTGGCCAGGTCATAAACTCCCTGGGGCAACTTTTCCATGAATTTCTTTTTGCAGGAATATACTGTTGCTATTACTGCAACAGCAGATATAATTATTATTAATCTCTTTTTCATAATTTTTGTTTTCTTGCTGTGTTAAATTAGAATGTTGCGCTTATACCAAACAGATATTGTTTAGGATTGGGAAAGCCTCCAAGATCAACACCTATATAAAGATCTCTGGCACCAAATGGATCACGTGAAATCAGGTTTAAGTCAGGATCAGATCCCGTATAATTAGTGATAGTAAACAGGTTCTGGGCCTGGATATAAACTTTAACGTTCTGAAGCCTTGCTTTGCTTACCAGGCTTTTGGGTAATGTATAACCCAATTGCAGTGTTTTGGCACGCAGGTAAGAACCATCTTCTACATAATATGAATTAGATGTACTGGATGTGAATGAGGTAAATCCATTGGCGGCACCCGGAGCTAATAAAGGAAGCTTTGCATTTTGATTCGTTGGTGTCCAGCTATCATTCAATACCCTTGTGCTTACACCCCCAACAAACACACGCATGTCTGTATAATACTTTGTATAATTATAAATCTCATTCCCCTGGTTCCAGAAGAAAAAGGCAGTGAAGTTAAAACTCTTATAGTTAACGCCGAGGTTCAATCCCATTTGAAAATCAGGGTGAGGGCTTCCTAAAAAGGTTCTGTCGGCATCAGTAATTGCTTTATCACCATTCAGGTCTTTATATCTCCAGCTTCCAACAACAGCGCCAGACATAGATGGACCTGCGGTAATCTCTGCAGCGGAATTATAAAATCCGTCAATAATAAATCCATGGAAAGAAGAAATAGGTTGCCCCTTTTCTGTCCTGAGTGCACTATTAAGTCTTTCAAGGTTTATAACTCTTGGAGCATTTTCATCATTTAATTTTGTCATGGTGTTCTTGTAATGAGAGAAAGTAAGACCCACATCGTAAGTCAGGTCCTTATTAACAGTTCCTCTGTAATTGAGACCAAGATCAAACCCTCTATTACGCATTGTGCCAATATTTATATTAGGCTTGGTAATTTGTGGCTCTAACCCTATTCTTAATTGGCCATACAGTAAATCTTTGGTGTCTTTTTGATAAATATCCAGAGTAAAATCCACTTTACCTCCAAACAGCGTGGCGTCAAGACCAAAGTTCGTTGTTTCTGCTGTTTCCCATTTAGTGTTAAGATTGCCTTCCCTATCCTGCCTGTATCCTTGTGCAGAAGATGTATTATTACCGGCAATATCATAATTAGTGCGGGGAGGATTAGAAATAAATGTAGAAAATTGGTTTGCCGGGTCAATATTTGCATCGCTACCCATCTGTCCCCATCCGGCACGTAGTTTTAAATCGGTTATCCAGGTAACTGACCGCAGAAAGCTTTCTTCCGAAATCCTCCATCCCACGCCCAGAGAAGGAAAATTAGCATATCGTACATTAGGGCCAAATCTTGAGTTTCCATCTCTCCTGATTGTTCCGGTTAAAAGATATTTTCCTTTATATGCATAGTCAAGTCTTCCAATTAGAGAGTATAAAGAACTCCTATTAACATTAAAATTCGAAATGGTCCTGTCACTTAAACTACCTGCTGTAGCTGTATTCAAGGACACAAAGTCAGGAGTCTCAAAATCAAAATTTTGGCCAAAAGCCCTTACCCCTCTCGAATTATTCTTTACGGCTTCAGTACCTACAAGTACTTTTACATCATGGTTATTAAAAAGTGTTTTTTGAAAAGTAAGCGTATTGGTCCATACCCAGCTGGCATAATACCACCCATCTTCTGTCAATTGTGTCGTTCCCTGGTTTTCTGAGCGTTCATAAGTTTTTCTACCAATATTTCTCGTAAATTGAGAACCTATATCAACCCCAAAGGATGTGCGGGCAGATAAATAGCTGGTAAATGGTACTTCGGCAAAAACATTTCCGAAAAGCCTTGTAAATCTATTAGTGTTATCAGCTGCACGTGCAAGGTTTGCAATAGGATTGCTGCCATTTCCTGATTCACCAACTCCATTACCACCCCAGCCACCTTTTATATCATTAACAGGTACATACGGTACCATACGATAGGCAGACGCCCATGCATCGCCCTCTCCCCTGTTAGTACCACCTAAACGGTCTTCATAGCTTAGCTGAAGATTTTCTCCAATGCGAAGAAAACTTACCGGCTTAAATGATGTATTAGCTCTCAGGGCATATCGTTTGAAATAGGTGTTGACAAAAGTACCTTTCTGATCAAAGTAATTTAGCCCCACAGAGTACAGCGCTTTGTCTGTTCCCCCGGATGCAGTGATCTGTTGATTGGTAAATGCGGCAGGTCTTGTCAACTCGTCAAACCACTCTGTACCAGCGCTGGTCTTTGATATCTGGTACAGGCTTGGACTTAAAGCATATAGATCAGGATTTGCTCTTGGATCAGTAGCCGCTACTCCTCCTTTAAAGCCTGGGCTTGTAATATAAAAATCAGGAATTCTAAAAGATCCATTAGCACCAAATACAGGATGGGTATAGGTAGCGCCAGTTGTTTTTTGCAGGTAATCCATGTACTGGGCGGTATTCAGCATATCCGGCATCATCTTGTCTGTAACAATTTGTGTGGCCACATAACTGTCGTAGCTAAGCGATGACCTCCCCGGTTTCCCCTGCTTGGTAGTTATAATTATAACACCGTTGGACGCTCTCGAACCATATATAGAAGCAGCGGATGCGTCCTTCAGCACCTGGAGTGATTCTATATCGTTCGGATTGATCTTAGAAGGATCATCAGTTGGTACACCATCTATAATGTATAACGGATTATTGTTACCGGCAGAGGCAAAGCCTCTTATCCGGACAACGGCACCTGCGCCTGGCTCGCCAGATGAACTAACAGTAACACCAGCAGCTCTGCCCTGCAACTGCACAGCAAGATTGGAAGAAGGGGTGTTTTGCAGGTCTTTTGCGCTTACAACAGATACAGCGCCAATGATGTCTTTCTTACGCTGAGTTGAATAACCCGTTACCACCACTTCATTCAGGTTGGTGGTTTGATTCTTCAAAACAACGTCAACTGATGTGCCGGTCACATTTACTTCTGAGACTTCATAGCCGACATAAGTAAAAATAAGAATGTTAGCATTTGGTGGCATTACGATTGAGTAAGTACCCTCGGGTGAAGTACTGGTACCCACGTTGGTACCTTTTACGGAAACCGAAGCACCGACGACTGGTTTACCATCCGGTCCGGTTACTTTTCCTTCCACCTTTTTTTGAGCAAGAGCTGGCAGCGAAGCGGCCAACAAAAGGACAAGCAGTAGCCCTTTGAACGTAGTTAGTTTGGCAAGCATTTTTGTTTAGGATTTTATTTTGTTAATAAAAACTTAAGCAACTTATTTAAAAAAATTGATATTCAGATTTTTTTTGATGAAAAAATTTAAAAAAAGATAATATAGTATCAGTTTCAGAACAAGGGTAATGTATTGAGATGTGTTCGATTGTCTGTGGATAACATGTGAATGGGTAAAAATGATACAATAGCCCAACCACTATAGAAAGCAGCCTGCCTTAAACTTGAACAGGTTAAATTATTGAGGTGAAAGAGCAGGAGAAGAGCTTTTAAACTCAAAGAAGATAGCAATCAGGCAACAGGTTCTTTGACCTGTATTCTCCATTAAGCCCATATAATTTAAAAAGGGAGATCTCATAACTTTTTTGGCTGCCTGTGATCTTGTATAGCGGAAACATTTTCTTCAATGATACTAAGCAAATGGCCCCATCCCCGTTATCGGCGGTACACAAATGTTTCGCATATTTTTAAAATAATAACGGATGCCATGCAGTTGAATGATGAGTCGCAGAGCTGTGCTGCTTATTACTACTTCTTTAAAATTTTCACATTATCATAATATACTACCGTAGTTTCCTTTAATGTATTGCCGCTGCCCGGCCACCTGCTTTGTCCGAGTTTCCAGCCAGGTGTACCACCGCTGTCAGTAGTAACGCCGGTATATGAATAGTATAATTTATTATCTATGTAAAGCTTTATATAGCCTTTCTCATTGTTTGCCCATTTTATTTCCCAGCGCAGGTGATACCATTTATTAGCGGTTACCGGCTTTCCTGTTCCCGGCCCGTAACTGTTGATCCCATTAATGGAACGTACCACCACAAATTTTCCTCCATAATTCTGCAGAGATAATACAGCGCCACCGCCACCAGCCGGCTGCCACTGTATAGTATGTCCGCCATCTGCAAAAGTTTTCCAGTTCTCATAATACACATCATACTCATACACTCCTTCATCGGGGTCAAGACCGCTATAAGATATTTCACTCCGGGATCCGGGTGAAGCATCTGCATATTGCCTGACTTCGGAACGGAATGAACCAGGCCCGGTTTTAAAAATGGAAGTGGACAGACTATTGTATGGTCCTTCGTTCGTGGTAATATCGCCGTCATCATCATAACCTACCGAAAGCAATAATTTATTATTGACAGCCGGTTCTGTCCCCGACTGGGTTCGTGACGATTCTTTTATTTTTATTTCAGGACAGATCGTTAGCGCAATTTTATTAATGATGGCCTTGTCAGTTTCATCCAATGGCCTCGGACCTGCTATCGCCAGCACCAGCCTTGCCGCTGTGCAGGCATCTTCCATAGTAACAGGGTCAACTACCCATGGTTGGGAAACATTACTAACGCTGTTGGGGTCTGCACCCTTATTACCACTTATATTTCCTGAAGCATAGACCTTTGACCATTTGCTTTCATGATCTTTTATAATAGCATTACCGGGTAATGCATTGCTTTGATAAAAATTATTGCGTGCCTGCAGCGTACCCCCAAAATCGGCACTGCTGCCATAACCATAACCTCCATCGCTGTTGCCCCAGTTCCATACAAGATTATTTGTGAAGTCGCACATCAGGTAAGAAATCTCGTGAGGGATATAATCGGTGGCATTGTGTACAAAGGGATTTCTTTCTCCCGCACCAACACCAAAACTGCTGAACAGGTTGTGATGAACGCTGATATCTTTTGTTGGGGGAAAAGCGATAAGCATGGGCCCTGTCCATCCTTTTTTCCCGGGACCAAACAGGCTCCATTGAACAGTAACATGATGGGCGCCCCGGCTGATATCAAGGCAGCCATCTCCGCTTCCTGCCACTGATATATGATCAAAGATCATGTTATAAGCGCCTACTACGCTGATACCATCCTCTCCTGCATTGCGAACACGGATGTTTTTAACGATGATATCATGACAGCCCTCTTCGAATGTAAGGCAATAGCCATTGTTATTATTGTCGAGTGTAATGCCCGGTGAAGGTGCAGCCGAACCATCAATCGTTAAATGAGAAACAGCATTGCGGCCTGAACCATCCCAGCGGAAGTTTTTGATAATACCAGCTACATCAAAGACTATGGTACGGCTGCTTCCCATGGCATCATACAACGAACCGGGACCAGTAGCATTCAAATTAGTGACATGGACAACACGTTTGTCTTTTCCTCCTTTCGTTACAGCCCCGAAACCTTCATACTGCAGGCTCGGTGTCACCGGCAAAGATGTATCGGAAGTCATTTTCGCGACAACAGTATCATTTTGTTCTGTTGTTGCGTTGGTTGCCGCCTCGTGGCAGGAAATTCCTGTCAGTAATATCGCAGCGATTATGATGATACTGCTTTGTGTATATCGTTTACTCTTCATTGATGCTATAGATTTGTTCCTCTTAAAGTTCTTTGTCAAAATTAATAAGAGAAGACCGGAACTATTGCAATTCTATCATCATTTCATCCACTGATGCACGCTATCTATCCCACCTGTTTTTATTTATTATAAAAGTCCGGCAAAAGCTGATCATGCTTATTAATAAAAGAGAAACGTGTAAGTAAAGGTTATATTCTATTTTCTGCAGATCATTCTGTCTGCAAAAAATCTTACTGTGAATCTGCCATAAGTATAAAAAAATTACTGACTGGTCTCTTTCTTATATTTACTCTGTTACAAAGAATGACTATTAAAAAAACTGCGAAACTTTTTGGGTTTCGCAGATCATGAGGTTATGAATAAACTCTTTTTTTAACTAAGCTGGTCTCTTACCATCTTTTGTTATCGGAACGGGCCGGCTTTTCTTTAGCTACGCTAACTGACATAGCCCTGCCTTCAATTTCTTTATTGTTCAGGCCTTTCATCGCGGCCTGTGCTTCGGCTACAACATCCATTTCCACAAAACCAAAACCACGGCTTTGGCCTGATTCTCTGTCTGTGATCACTTTAGCTGAGCTAACATTACCAAATGCGGCAAACAAGGTTTTTAAGGCTTCATCGTTTGTATGAAAGCTTAAGTTTGAAACGTACATGTTCATAAATCAATAATTTAAAATAAAAAAATATAATGCTGTGACTAAAGTCAGATACAAAGAGTAAAGAAGGAGAAACAATTACTGAAGGGAAGAGTAAAAATTTGAGCGGTCTAATACTAAGTGCGGGGAGAACTAACAATCACAATGCGAAGATAGGTCAATTAATGAGAACTCAGTTTTTAATTTATGCTGTTAGGCCCGCCCTCTCTTTGCAGGCACAGACCTCTTAGATCTTTGAAGAATACAGAACACGCAGGAAACGAATGAAAACAATATCTGCGAAACAACGATTACACTTCAGCCGACACGTCTTCTTTTCTGAAATCGCTGAAATACTTACCTTTAAAATAATCGATATCAGTTTACCTGCTGACCATGATCAACCGGCAGCCAATTTCTTTTAACCAATTTTATTTTACATATGCATCGTTCAGTCATCACAGGTACTGGTTCTTATATTCCTCCCGTTGTACAATCAAACAGTGATTTTGCGCAACATGTTTTTTATTCAGCCAATCAGCAGCCCCTTGCTACAGCACCCCGGGAAATAGTAGAAAAATTTAAACAGATCACCGGCATTGAAGAACGGCGTTATACAACTGATGCCCTCAATACATCTGACATTGGGGCCATTGCTGCTCAGAAAGCCATTACGGATAGCGGGGTAAATCCTGAAGAAATAGACCAGTTGATCGTGGCTCACAACTTTGGCAATGTCATCAAGCACACTATTCAAACGGATGCAGTACCTTCTTTAGCCAGCCTTATCAAACATCAACTGGGTATCCGTAATCCCCATTGTGTGGCTTACGATATTTTGTTTGGTTGCCCGGGATGGATACAGGGAGTCATAACGGCTGATGCTTTTTTCAAAGCAGGCATCGCCAAAAAAGCCTTGGTCATTGGTGCGGAAACATTATCAAGAGTGATTGATATGTATGATCGTGACAGCATGATCTTCAGCGATGGCGCAGGCGCTGCCGTACTTGAATATAAGGAAACACCAGAAAATGGTCAGGGCTTACTCAGCGCTTCGGTACAAACACATTCATTGGAAGAAGTGGATTACATACACATGGGCCAATCCTATTATCCCGGAAGCGATCCGCATATAAGGTATATTAAAATGAAAGGACGCAAAGTATATGAATATGCCATGACGTACGTACCCGTTGCCATGAAAGATTGCCTGGACAAAAGTGGTGTGAATATTCACCAGTTAAAGAAAGTCTTTATCCACCAGGCCAATGAAAAAATGGACCACGGTATTATTAAACGACTGTACCAGTTATACGACATAGCACAACCCCCTGAACATGTTATGCCCATGAGTATTCACTGGCTGGGCAATAGTTCTGTAGCAACCGTCCCTACACTTTTCGATCTTGTAATAAAGGAACAGGTAACACATCACCAGCTCTCACCGGGTGATGTGGTCTTGTTTGCCTCCGTTGGCGCTGGCATGAACATCAACGCTGTTTGCTACCGGTATTAAACTCACCTGAAAATTTCTGTTGCGAAAATAGTTTTATTGGCTCTGGATGTCTGACCAACTTTTTTTATGGCTATCGGTAATAGCCATAAAAAAAGTTGCCCGTAAGGCAACTGTTAGAATTATCAAGGGAGGTTCTTATATATTAAAAGCGGTAACCTGCAGAAAAACCAAAACCGGTATTTCTTTCAGTTCTTTGATCATTGGGATTACGTTGATCATCAGGGTTGATCTTAGTAAGGCCTAACTGTGTATTTAACTGAAAGGAAATTTTGTTGCTGAACTCATAACCTACCAGCATATTGGCACCCGCATCTATTGGCCTGTAATAAGCCACATCGTCCGGATCAGAAAGCGCTACAGTATTTTTAAATTTTATATCCCTGCTCCCATTTGATCCGCCTACTCCAAATGCAACATAAGGGCCAAAGCCCAGTAACATATGCCCTTTTCCAAGCAGGGGTTTGTACAAAAAATTAAACGGTAACTCTATGTAAGAAATTTTTACACTTCCGTCATTATTATCCTGGTAGTCTCCCCCTTTAGTACTAAAAAGCAACCCTGGTTGTAAATAAAAATCAGGTGCCACCGGTATCTCCACATTGACGCCGATATTGATGCCGGGTAAAATATGATTCTTTAATTTTCTATCCAGATCATCCTTACCATTAACATTCTGAAAATTGACTCCGGCCCGAACGCCAAAAGTTATACCGCCCGGATGATAGGCTTTTTTTTGTGCCTGGGAAAATAGTGTACATAAAGCTAATGCTGCTATAAAACTGATTCGTCTTTTCATTTCATTTTTTTATTAAACCAATAAATATTTTTTTATACCTGTGCTTATTATCTTTATAAATAATAGGCTGCCTTATATATTATTTGCCGTCTTTCGCAGCTTCCGCTTTCATTTTTTCATTGGCAGAAACAAGGAACTCTACGCGGCGATTTTGCGCCTGGCCTTCTTCCGTAGTATTTACATACTTGGGCGCCGTTTCACCAAATCCCTTAATGTTGAGCCGTGAGGAAGCAATACCATTTCCAGATAAATAATCGGAAACAGCGGAAGCCCTTTGTTCAGAGAGTTTCTGGTTGTACTTGTTAGTTCCTGTATTATCTGTATGTCCCTGCACCTCGATATTGGTATCCGGGTATTTTTGCAGGATTGCCACTAATTTAGCCAGGTTCGTCCGGGCATCTGCTGTAAGAGCAGATTGATCGAAGCCAAACAATATCTTGCTGTTAAATTCAATGATAATCCCTTCTCCTATTCTTTCTATGGTAGCATCCGGAATATCTTTTTTCATTTCTTCCGCCTGCTTATCCATCTGGCGACCAATAACTGCGCCGGTAACTCCGCCTACCGTGGCTCCAATGATAGCGCCCAATGCTGTATTGCCAGCTACTCTGCCAATAATGGCGCCTGCGGCTGCGCCTCCTGCCGTTCCTATTACCACTCCCTTTTGTGTTTTATTCCATGTTTTGCAGCTAACGGAAAAAAGGGAGGTCATTACTAAACAGGCAAATAAAATTTTTGTTGCTTTCATAGTGTTCATTCAGATTAATAATACTAACACTGTATCAGGCTTTCTTTTATTAAAACTGCCTTTACAGTATAACTGGTTTTACTTGTTTTACCAGTTTGCAAAGATGGCTGTAATAAAGAAGGTAAATGTTACACAACTCCCGGAATATGTTACATCATTCTCACATTACGTGATACTTCCTGTTTTGCATGGCTGCAATAAGAAGGGATTATATTTTCAGGGTAATGGTTTACCATAAAAAATTTATTTCAGCATGTACTGTTCCCCAGGAAACAGGTTGAAGTACAGGTGACACATCCAATGAGAGTATCACCCAATTAATTGATAAAGGAGTTACCATGCAGGTCAGCAATGGTTAAAAGAAATACTGATTCTTCAATGGCAATTAATGTATGTCTCAGGTCTGCATGAAAGGTTAATAAGCTCCCTTTCTTCAGCATGACGGATTGTTTCTCCGTTTGGAAATGCACTTTTCCTTCAATTAATTGCACGCTTACGAGGTTACCAGATTGGTGGAAATTAATTTCCGTCTGCCCGTGTAATGCAATCAATACAATTTTCATATAGGGACCTTCCAGGAAAGTAATTACATTCCGTTCCCCCATTTTCCAATTACCTTCCTGTTTGATCTTTTTAATGACTTCAGGCAGATCAAAGGGGAATAAAGGACCATCCGGTAACCTATGCTCATTGTGATAGTACGGCTTATTCTCCATTGAGTGATTGATTTTTTATTAATTACTATTATTGCATACAGCAGTTCCGGCATTTATTAACACTGTTGCTGTTGCAAAATAGTGCCCGGTGTTTTTCTTATTGAAATTGATGTGCCAGTACCGGAACAGGTTTTTCGTAGAAATATTTTCCGGATGGCTGAATGTTATCGAAAGATAGAATGAAACGTGTTCCCCTGCCCTCTTCCGATTGCACAGCTACCCCGGCATGGCTTGACAGGAGAATATCCAATGTTGTTGACAATCCAAGACCCATTCCGCATGGCTTGTTAGTGAAATAAGGTTTAAATATATTCTTTAGATTTTCTTTACTGATGCCGATACCATTGTCTTCGATCTCTATAATGTATTTGTCCTTTACTGATCTTGTAACCAGTTTTAATTTTCCCTTTTCCGGGCGCATGGCATCAATGGCATTTATAATAATATTTGTCAGGGCAATTTTCATTTTCTGCTTATTCACCCAAATAGTACAGTCCATGGGAGTATAATCTTTTGCAACTATAATGTTTTTAAGCATTATCCTGTCACTGGTCATGGCCAGTACTTCGTCGAGCAACTGGTGAATGGAATGTTTTTCCGATTTTATTTCAACTGCCTGATAGTAAGCCAGCAGATCAGTGACTACATCGTTTATCCGCCCGGATGCGCGCATAATAATGTCCAGGTATATTTTCTGATCATCGTCGCTGAGTGTTGATTTCAGCATTTCTACCGCCAGGTTGATATTTGACAATGGGTTGCGCACTTCATGTGCCAGGGCGGCAGCAAATTGACCTGGATGTTCCTCCACTACTTTGGGCGGGGTGAGGGACATGTACTGGTTTGCAGGCAATGGATAACTAATGGGTTTCCTGGCATTGCGGTTAATTGTGGGCTGGTTCATTTTCTTAGGTTTTAGCTTGGTGTGTACTGAGAAAAAGATGCTCTATAAAGATGCCATCATTTGCCACAATAATTGTTATACATATCCGGGAATATGTTACATTATTCACACATTATAAGAAGGTATTTCACTTACCGGGCACAGCATGTTGACGGCTGTATAAAGAAGTACCCGGGATATTTATCTGGCAGGTAACTAAGGATGAGATATCCCTGCGTTTTAATTAAGCGACCCATTCATTCCCGTGTATGTAATTATTTCTTATAATAAGGCAGGCTTGCCCCTACGCTGCATGTAAAGCCAAAACAACTTTTAACTCAAACCCTTTTCCTGGTTTTGATGCGATAGTAACGCTGCCATGATATAGTTCCGCCCTGCTTTTGATATTGATAATGCCCACACCGTTATTTTCTTTCTGTATATCACAACCTTTTCCGTCGTCTGAAATAAGCAATATGATCTTCTCTTCGCGCTTGCTTAAATTAATGGTAGCACGGGTAGCTTTGGAGTGTTTTAAAATATTGTTCACCTGTTCCTGCACGATCCGGAAAATAGTCCTTTGCAGCTTTTCATCCAGGTCTTCGCCGGCAATACCATCCTCATGAAACTCAATTTTAATTGATTGCAGCCTGACCAGGTCATGTAATAAATTATTTATATTATCAGAAAGGCCGATAATATGCTTGCCCGGGATCACTAAGGTTTTGGAAATATTCCTGATCTCATCTATCACATTCCCTATGAACTCGCAGGATTTCTCAAGGTACATTTCCCTGTCAGTTTCATAGGTTTTTGCCATCTGTATATACAGTTTAGCGACGGCCAGTATCTGGCCCAGGTTATCATGCAGTTCTTTTCCAAGGTCTGCCCTTTCCTTCTCCTGCGCCGTCAGCACTGCATCAGTGATCTCCCTGTGCCTTTTCAGTATGCCTTCCGCTAACTTATTTTCCAGTAAAACTTTTTCGGAGATATCTGTTTCAATAGCAAAAAACCGTTCGCAATTACCTTTTTCATCGAATAAAGGTTGCCCCTGGATATGCATCCAATACTTACGGCCTGACTTACTGTAGTTAATGATAACGCAATCAAAAGATTTTTTGTCTTTTATTCTTTGCCTTAAATATTGAACAATAGAGGGATCCGTTTCTTTTCCCTGCAAAAAGCTACCCGGTTTTCTGCCCATCACTTCTTCCGGCTCGTATTCACTGATTTGGGTAAAGGCGCTGTTGACCCAGGTGATCTTTCCTTCCATGTCGGTAATAATAACGGCATTGACTGTTTGGCGGGCTATCAGTGATAATTTTTTTTCACTTTCCAGCAATTTAATTTCAATTAATTTCCTGGCCGTGATATCCTGGGTGGCGCCAATCATCCGGGATATTTTTCCCTCCTCATAAATTATATGCCCGCGATCATGAACATAAGCATATTCGCCGTTAGCCCTTTTAAACCTGTATTCATCTTCCCATAAAGACACTGTTCCCTGGGCGATAATTTTATTTAATCTTGTCAATATGCGATCCTTATCATCAGTATGTATGCGACTTTCCCAAAAACTCGCAGGAATAAGTGCATTCTCTGTTGGGTAGCCAAAAATTCTTTTATGCCCCCCGTCTATCCAGAATATGTCCTTTGTCTGAAAGTTCCGTTCCCATAGACAATCATTTGTAATTTTTGTCACCGACCGGTAGAGTTCGTTTAAAGCTTTTAGCTGCTTCACCGGCTTCAACGGCTTGTTATTGCTTTTGAAAGAAACAGATAAGGTATCGCCGCCATAATACGTAATTACGTCAAACCACGCCCCCATTTCCCCCCAATATTCTTCAAAATAAGCTGGAATGTCCTGTAGAAATGCTTTATGGTAAATTGCGGAAAACTCTAATGGGATGATTTCTGCAAAGCTTTCCCAGACATTCTTACCAACTATTTCCGTAGCCTTGACACCTAATAATTTTTCCGCCGCCCTGTTCCAGTATTTTACCGTCCATTCGCGGTTTACCGTAAAGAAGCCATTAATGATAACTTCAGTAATAGGTTTTCCCGGATAGCTAGTATTACTTTCCGTTTTCTGAACGCCTTTGAAAGATGAAAGAAGTTTAAGAGGCATATTTTCCTTGTTGAGTGATCAATAGATCAAGGGTAAGGAATAGCTTATCGTCGGTTAAGATAACATTTACTCATACCCGCTTTTAATAATCGTCCGGATCATTTTAAACCGCCCGTTTGGATTGATAAAATTCGGTGAACGGGCAGGTATGATAATTCCTTCGCCCGATTGAAGCACATGGGATACTTTATCAATAACGATCTCCGCTATGCCCTCAACGATCTGGGCAAAAGTGTCAAAAGGAGAAGTCTTCTCTGTCAATCCTTCCCCGCTGTCAAAAGACATGACGCTTATATTTCCCGTTGATTTTTTGATGATCGTTTTGATCACTACGGAATTTGCCATATACTCAATGATCTCAACAATGATATGCGCTTTTGATTTTTGCTGTTCGGCCGTGTCCGGTTTTACTTCTTTTAATTTATTGTCCATGATCTGAAACTTTATTGGGTGGCTTTAGCAGCGAACGAACAGCGATAAACATTAAAAAAGGGCCAAGGATAAAAATCCGGCCCCGTTATAATCCAATATCCTATGAAAAACTTATACAAAGGTAGGCGCCTGATTCACCCTGATTGTTATATGATCCTGCTATTCTTTTACATAATTCACACATTTTACGTGTTAAACCTTTCATCAGGCTATTTCATTAATGACGGGCCTCAGTCTATCAATATGTTTATTAGCCTGCGCCCATGCTACCATCTTTTTCGCCACTTCTTTTGATGAAGCGGGATTTTGCCCGGTGATGATATTGCCATCAACCACTGCATAGCTGACATAGTTATCTCCTTTGCTGTACAATGCACCAACAGAACGCAGCCTTGTTTCTAATAAGAAAGGTACCAGGTTGGTCAACCCGGCAGATTCCTCTTCGCTGTTGCTAAAGGCGGTGAGTTGTTTACCTTCTACTACTAACTTTCCTTTATTATTCTGCAATGCTAACAAACCCACTACCCCGTGACATACTGCGCCTATTGGTTTGCTGACATTATTAAAAGCTTCCAGCAATTGCGTTACAATTTTGTTGCCTGCAATATCCCACATAGGGCCATGCCCGCCGGGCAGAAATAGCATGTCAAAATCATCAGCCCTTACTTCTTCCAGCAGGACAGCGTGAGATAAAAAATTCATTGCTTCCGGGTCTTTCAGAAAACGCTTTGTACTGTTGGTGGCAACTATGATAGACTGACTTTTGGGGTCCAGCGGAACCCGGCCACCTTTGGGCGAAGCCACCGTAATACTGGCCCCTGCCTCTTTAAATACATAATAGGGAGCGGCCATTTCTTCCAGCCATACCCCGGTCTTTCTGCCGGTATCTCCAAGTGTATCATGCGAGGTAGCTATGAATAAAACTTTTGCTGATTTCATGATGTGCAACTTTTTATTAACAGGATAAAAATTCACTCTTGCTGAATTTCCCGGAAATTTCTAAAAGATCTTCTTGCCCTGGATAACCCGCAGTAATATGGCAATAAGCGCTATGACAAGCAGAACGTGAATGATGCCGCCCGCATGAAATCCAAAAAAACCAACCAGCCATCCAATGACAAGGATGACGGCAACGATATAAAGTACATTTCCCATAAGTTTGTTTTGTATAATCAATAAAACTGATTTGCTATTTTCCGGAACAGATGGCTACAGCGCACCAATAATTTTATACAGCTCGTCTTTGGTTTTACCCAGTTTGAGCTGAAGTTTTCCCAGCATTTCCTCTTTCTTGCCGGCCGCAAACAACAGATCATTATCTGTTAATAATGCGAACTTTTGTTTCAACTTTCCTTTTTGTTCATTCCAGCTATCTTTCATGTCGGTGATACTTGCCATTCTGTTTCGTTTAATTCTTACTAGAGTATTGATAGTACAAAGGTGTGATCCTTTTGACAGGTAATTGTTACATAAACGAAGGTATATCTTACATCTTTCACACATTATTGTTAAGGATATCCGTATGCCTGTGTTATAACGCTGCAATAATCTTATATGGTTGAATGCTCCGGTGACTGAATCATTTTTTCATCATACCTCCATCTATGCATAAAGAAAAACCCCTGTAGAAACAGGGGTTTTTAACCAAAACTAACTGCTATGAGAAATTAAATATTCTTTTGTACTCGCTTATGTAAAGATGGCTTCTTATTTTTTAAAATTGTTACACAATTCCTGAAAACATTTACATCTTTCACACTTTACTTTTCTTCGCCGGCTTCCGGCTCCATTGACAGTTCTTTTTGACCGGCATTGGTCAGTTCAACTTCACATGAAATGGGACATCGTCTCCCCTATCAGGCGCCGGTTTCTATGGCTGTATTCCAGCAAAGCCCTATGCTTTCATATTTTGTTTGATTTGACATTGTTTTGTTTTTAAATGTTTATTAGCTGGATATGTATATCAGCTTGTTGAAAAATATTCCCGTACAAAAGCATACTGCTGGTTCTCCGTCATCTTATCAGTTTGCCTGATTTCAATTTTTATTTTTGTAAACCGGTTATCCGCTTTTAAAAGATTAAGCAGCTCCGCTTTCGCACTGGTAGGCCCAAAGAGAATGACCGCTTCGTAATTCCTGATCACCTCACCCAGCTTTCTATAGTATTCCGATTGCTGATGCTGTTCCTTATTATGCATCAGGTGCTCACTCTTTTCAAAACTCTGTTCTTTTGTCTCGTTGGTAAACTTTGATTCTATGATTTTTGTTTCAATGGGGCCGGTGGTAAATTCCATTACATGGGCATTGGAATGATCCATCCAAATACCTAAATTTTTTGTTGTGATCATTGTATTTGTTGTTTTACTGTTTATTGATTTCATCCTGCAGCTAATAATAAAAGTGTAAGCCTGGCAATAATTATTTTTATCACTTGAAATGAGTGGGGATGACTATTAAGCGTTGCTAACGGCCTATGCCTGTACTTGTTTTTTACGATAGTATAATGAAGTGTGTACAGCGAACAGTATCAATGCTGTGCTACCTGATAATATGAAGATTGTTTTTGTATTCAATGATAGTACGCAATACTTTAAGTTTCTCATTGATCCTGATCCTGAGGTAACTGTTAAACCTGCTTTTCCCGACTGCACTCAGCGCATTTTCATATGTGATGACAGCTTCCTCAAAATGACCGCTGTTTTCATTCCGCAGAGCTTCAAGAAACAATTCAACAGGAACGTTCCTTTTTCGGAGTATCAATGTCCTGATCATGAAAATCACCAGCGATAACACCATGATCAAAAAAAATGAGTAATAGAACGGCATAAGCAGAATTTTTAGAGCCCTATTATAAATCTCTATGAAGGTGGTTCTTTTTGCAGGGTTTATTGTTACATAACTTCAGGAAAGAGTTGCATAATTCACACATAGTGGAACCGGTATTTCCCCTGCAGGTGGTTCCGCCAAAAACAGAACAAAATAGCAGGGCCATTTAATTTAAGAGAGAGGTATTTCTGTAAACGGCACGCCGCTTTTGTATTCTCCGAGGATGATCACATCTTTATATTTGTTATACTGGCTGGCAGCATCTTCCATAGCCTGTTTGCTATCACTCCTGATTTTCATTCCTTTTTTCACTCCTTTATCGCACACTTCAATGTAAAACCCATTCTTTAATTCTATCTGCGCTACCCTTGGTCTTCCCCTGCTTTTCATTATTTATGCTATTAAGGTTTTGAAAATTACTTACCCGGCATTGAAACAGAACTGTTTTGCCTGCCCATCCCGGAATCCGGCTAAGCTATTGTATTGTTTTGGTAATAGTATTATAACATTCTGGAATAATGTTACATATTTCACATATCCTTCAGCATGGTGAGCCTTTTGTCCCTAAGTTGTTTGAAATGAGAAGGTGTCAGGTCTGTCACTTTCTTAAACCGGGTGGAAAGATGAGCCGCACTGCTGTAGTACAATAATTAATTTTGGGTGTCTTTTATGCCTGCTTAGTGTTCCTTATAAAAGTGTGAATTATGTAATAAATTCCCACAATTCTGTAACAGTTGCTTCGGTAAATAGTCAGAGCTTTATACCTGGTTATTGCAAAAATTAAAAATTGGAAAACCTATCATTATAAAAGAACCTGACATCAAAGCAAAGTAACCTCAACGTTACCTTTAATGGAGCAAAAGTACAGGGACGGAATAGCGAAGTATCCAATGCCGTGGTTCAACCCGGGTAGAGTCTTTCAGTCAATTAAAGGATCTCGCAGATTCAATTAAACTTTAATCCTCCCTTCACTTATAGACACCCCGGTAACCATTGGGGTGTTTTTTTAGGCACCCTGCAAAATCTTTATGCAGGATACCGCAGATAATTCATTCTTATTCCTCTGGCCAAATATGTCCCCGGAATATTGCTTTGCAGATTCACCTGTAAAAATATTCACGTTGAAAACGTCATTGAGTATTACCGGGGATATAAAAATCTATTCCATTTTAAAAGCAGGATTTTGTACACAAACTTTGCGGCTGTTATCTTCCTGCTTACACCATGTATGTTTGGCTTTATTAATAGTTTGCGCTTGTGCTGTAGTCAATAAACTGTTCCAGGAAACATTGAAAAAGAACGGGCCTATAGATTTTTCCAGTGACTCACGAAGATTAAAAGTAAAAATGCCACCGGTAGTATTGCCTGCAGACAGCTCGCCCTTGGATGCGGCGGTCATCAATACGGAAAGCGGTTTTTCATTCATAAAAAGAGCCCTGCAGTTTTCCATGCTCCAGCCAATAGATGAATTGCGGGTAGTAGCGCCATCGCTGCTCACCAGGCTCGTTTGTGTTGGATCAGCATTGCAGCAATCGCTGAAAACCAGGTTAAGCCTGGCGCCTTTCGCTTTTATTCTTTTATAAATATCTTCTATATTAAGTGTATAGGCGCCGCCATAGTTTTGAAAGGTCTTATCCCTGAGATCGAGGAAGGGAAATCTCTGGCTGCTCTTTACATCATTGAATCCATGGCCTGAGTAATAAAAAACAACGATATCACCCGGAGCGGGCTTTATCGCATTGATGGCATTGTCCACATTTACTTTACTAAACTCCTTTCCAAATATTACCGTAGGTACAAATTGAATTTCGAGAAATTCCGCCAGTTGGCTGAAAGTTTTATACGTAACATCCTTATCCACGACACAAGTAGTACCGATAGATATATCCTCCGTATTGGCGACTACTAATAAAAACAGCCGGGTGTTTTTTTGCTGCGGTGTCAGGCTTCTTACCGTTGTTTCAAAAAGGTTTATATAAAATTCATCCTTTGGTGTAAAATACTGCGATACCAGTTCCTTTGTAAGATCCTCCTGGTTCAGCAGTTTCATTTTTGTAATCTCTCCCTGCACATCCTCATTATTATCCCCCTCCGATACAACAGCCCATGGTTCATAAAAACCGGTTTCTTTGTTTTTCTCAAACCAGAAAACATCAGGATCGTATTCCACATCAGCGCCCCCAATGATCACCTGCGGGTCAATTCCTTCAAAGATCAATATACTGCTGTCGGTCTTCTTGCTATCGTTTTCATCCTCATCCCCCATATAATGCTCCTGCATCAGCATATTTACCACAATAGGAGTCTGGGTTTTTTCATCAGGAAACCTTACCCTGATAAAACCCGTACCATCGTCGTTTCTTACCAGGAAGGCGTTGTAATGCTCCCGTACATTATTTACGTCAAAATAATAATCAAACTCATATATGGATGGCTGCGCATAAGAGAGGCCGCTGATAAGAACAAACAGGGCCAGTAGCAGATATCTTGATATCATGACACACGGTTTTTTTTATTGAAAACGGATGTTTAAATCTACTGATCTATTATCAAACTGCAAAAACTACCTGCGGGTTATGAAGACAGGGATCAACTATATTTATTATAGAAAAAAATGTAAACCGCTCATTAATTCATAAATTAGAACCGCAATACATTATCGAATAAACACAATTAATGACCCGCAAATTTTCCAGCGATATACATTTCGTAAAGAGGTATTTTTTTATATTCTCTTTTTCTTTTTTCACCTCAGGCATTTTTGCTCAAAAATCAAAAGCTGATAGCCTTGAGAGGTTGCTTACTGTAGAAAAAACAGACAGTAACAGGGTAAAGCTATTGTGGCAACTGGCGGGATTTGTAAATATTTACAATCCGGATACAGCTTTAATCTTATCACAACAGGCGCTGTATTTGTCAAAAGAGATCAACTATATTGAAGGGCAATCAAAATCACTCGGCGCATTAGCCAATGCAATTCTTAAAATCGGCAACTATCCCCGTGCACTGGAATTGTACTTTCAAAAACTGAAGCTGGAAGAAAAAAGGGACAAACCAAGGAACCTAAGCAGTGTCTTAATCAATATTGGTGTAGTGCATGTGCTGCAGGAAGAATACAGGAAAGCGCTGGAATATTATTCCAAAGCGGATTCAGTTATCCGGAAGTATAATGTAGAAGATCTGAAATATTTTATTGCGCTGAACCTGGGCGATGCCTACAACCGCCTTAATATTTCAGACTCTGCTTACCTGTATTTCAGCCAATCACTTGAACTGGCCAAAAGCCTTGACGATGTGGACCTGACCGGAACTTCCATGACAGGACTTGGGCACACCTATCTTAAACTGGGAAATTACCCGCAATCGTTGATAAATTATCAAACCGCTATTACCCACCTGCGGGAAGCGAATGACGATGAAATACTTTGCGAAGCAACATTGGGTATTGCCAACTTATACCAGCATTTGAACAATAATGATTCCGCTGCCTGGTATGCCACCTTATCGCTTTCCATAGCAAAAAAAGGAAGCTTCCTTTCTCATCAACTGGAAGCAGCACAATTTCTGACCAATCACTATAAAGTAAATAAGAATATTGACAGCGCCTTTGCGTATGTAAACCATGTACAGGAATTAAATGATTCATTAAACAGTAAAAGCAGTATACGAGAATCGCAGATACTTTCGAGTAATGAACAACTGAGGCAACTGGAAATAGCAGAGAATAAAAGAATTGCGGCAAAAGAACGTATTCAGCAACTGCAGTTGCTTTTTATCGGGATATTCATTCCGGGTTTTTTCCTCTTTACTCTTTTATTGAGCCGTATTAAAATTCATATACGGATCATAAAAATACTGGGCATACTTTCTCTGCTTATCCTTTTTGAATACCTGACACTGCTGCTTCACCCCACTGTCGCAGCATTAACGCATCATACCCCCGTTTATGAAATACTGATCTTTGTAGCTATTGCTGCATTGCTGATACCAGCTCATCACCGCATTGAACATTGGCTGATAGAAAAACTGATCCGCCACAGGGCAAAAAACCCGGATGGACAATTCAGCATCAAAACGGTCAGGATAAAAATGAAAAAACCACCCGGCTAAATTTCTTCCTTATACTAACGGGAAGAATAAAAAGCCGGAGACTATATACAAAGAATTATTACACTTTATTAGTTTGTAGTTTTTACCGGGGGACGTGTAGTAGCCGTATCCATTTTTGTTGTATCGGGCAAAGTCTCTTTTTTCTCATTACCGCTATTACTGCAGCCTACGACTATAAATGATACAATCATTACGCTTACAATAAACAGAAGGGCAAGTTTTGGTTTTTTGCTGGTCATATTAAAAGTTTTAGGCTATAAGAGTACGATAAGTAGCCATAAATTCCAAAAAATTCCTGCAATGCAAATGCCCCGGCAAACAACAGCAATGCACAATATGTCTTCTGTAAAAGCCGCAAGAGTTAAAAATTTCTCATTCGCTTATTTCAGCAGATCCAGCAACTTATACATTTTATTCACCACCGCCGATGAAGGGCCATTATAGTTATTTACCAAAAAAGAAAAAATATACTCATTGCCATCTTTCGCTTTATGATAACCGCAGTATCCTTTTACATCGCTGATAGTGCCGCTTTTTATTTTCATGCCATTGTATTCCGGCAGGGCATCATAGAAATAGGGAAACCAGTTTTTGGTTTTGGCGTATTTCAATATCTCTACCTGCACATGGGTAGTAACACGGTTGAGTGGGGATAGACCTGAGCCATCTTTTATATTCAGTTCATCTTCATCAATACCTTTTTGTTTCCAGAAATCTTTTACAATAGCAACACCACTATCCGTGCTGCCAAAACCTTTCTTTTCATAAGCAAATGTTTTTATCAATGCTTCGCCGTAGAGGTTGATGCTTTTTTTGAGGAACCAATAGATGATGGAGTCGAGGGAGGGGGAATAGTGGGCGAAAAAAACATTAGTCTTTTTAATAGCCCGATCCTGCTCACTAATTGCGAAATTTCCAAAATCTGGAATAGATTCAAGAATATAGCTTACCCCCGGGTTTTTGATTGATAAATATTTTGCGAAAGAATAAACCAATTGTCTTTGCGGATCAGGTATTGCCCCGGATATTTTAAAACTCTTCTCTTCAATTGGTATCGTTCCTCTAATATAACCTTGCCTTGAATTCAGGGGTAAATATACAAATGCGTTATCACCTGTATTTTTTTCTGCTGATTTAACTTCTGAGACAAATTCTGTTTGCCACAATTCAGGTGTAATATTTTTTATATTAACAGGCTCTTTTAGTTTGTTTCCAGATTCAAGTTTAATATCGAATTGATTTTCTCTCCAATTAATCCCCCTAGCTCCTGCGCCGTAATAATTTCCAATATCCTGCCATATCCATCCATCTGGTATATATTGTGTTTCCCATTCAGATGCATGTGCTTCTATCTTGCCGCTGATTTTTTTTATACCTTTTCTTATTATAGCATCTGTGAAATCATTAAAAATTTTTTCTTCTTTAGTTGTATTATACCTCCAGCTTCCGAATGTCGGATCCCCATTACTAAAGATGTATAAATCCCCATTTAAACCATACTTGTCAATTTCTCCATCATACCCCAACTCTGTTTTATACCTATAATCCTTCCCCAGCAACTCAAAAGCCGTAGCCGCCGTAATGATCTTCTGTGTAGAAGCCGGAGCCAATCCCAACTGCGAATTTTTATCAAAAACCACTTTACCTGTTTTAGCATCTATTACATACAAAGAGCTGATGGCATGTTTTAATTGCGGATCAGTTTCAAACTGCTGCCAGGCTTTTTGCAGTTTTTGAGTAACAGTCTGTGCAAAAGAACCGGTAACCAGTAACAGGTAACCGGTAACAAGGATTAATTTCTTCATCAGCAAAATATTTTATACCAGCTAAAACGGAAAAAGTAAATTTACAGTATGGAAAATGAAGTTAAAGAACCGGCGCCGAAGTATAACTATGTTTCTCCTAAAGAATACTTAGAAATGGAAAGGGCTTCGGTGGAAAAACATGAATACTATAAAGGAGAAGTGTTTGCTATGTCCGGAGCATCATGGGAGCATAATGTAATTGTAAAAAATGTTAACACCTTAATTCTTCCCTTTTTAAAAGGAAAGCCTTGTGATATGTTTGGTAGTGACTTGCGTATTCATATACCTGAAAACACCTTATATACCTATCCGGATCTTTCTATTATTTGTGGCAACCCCGAAACAACCGACGATGAAAAAGATACCGCAATAAAACCATCTGTATTAATTGAAGTGCTAGCTAAATCAACCAAGGATTATGACAGGGGAACGAAGTTCTATCTCTACAGAAGCATAATGACACTAAATGAATATATTACAATAGACTCTCTTTCTGTTAGTGTTGAAATTTATACCCGCAAACAAGATAATAGCTGGAACCTGACAGAGTTTAAACAACTATCAGACAGCTTTTACATTTCATCTATTGGCTTTACTCTTTTCCTGAAAGATATTTACGAAGATGTCAGTTTTGACGAATAGCTGATATTTGCGTCCAAAATCATTTACTTGAAAAAAATTAACGCATCCATTATCACTATAGGAGATGAGTTACTCATTGGCCAGACCATTGATACCAACAGCGCCTTCATCGCACAGGAACTGAATAAAATAGGCGTATGGGTAAAAAGAAGAGTAGCTGTAGGCGATCTGTGGGATGATATCTGGCAGGCGCTGGACGAAGAAGGCAAAAATTCAGACATCATTATTATGACCGGGGGCCTCGGTCCTACAGCGGATGATATTACAAAACCATTACTGTGTAAATATTTTGGTGGTAAGCTGGTGGTAAACCAGAATGTATTAGATCATGTCAAATATTTATTTGAACAGGTGTATCGCCGTCCCGGTCCTATGCTGGAAAGAAATTTGAAACAAGCCGAAGTGCCGGATACATGTACGGTTTTGCACAATGCAAGAGGGACGGCTCCGGGGATGTGGTTTGAAAAAGCCCCCCTAAATTCCCCACGAGAGGGGACTTTAGAACCCGACAATTTGGATAGCCCTTATAATTACCGAATGGCTGACCCTGCTATTTATGGATTACTTAAAAAATTTGTTGAAGAACATAGAAGTAACCCAACAGAAGCCGAAAAAGTTATGTGGGAAATATTAAGAGGAAGAAAACTTGCGGGCTACAAATTAAGGAGACAGCATATCATTGGTTCTTATATTGCTGATTTTGTTTGTATACCAGAAAGATTGATTATCGAAGTAGACGGATTAATTCACCAGGTTCCTGAAAATAAAAAAAATGATGATGAAAGAACTAAAGATTTAAATAATCTTGGCTTTGAAGTTATTCGATTTACAAATGAACAAGTTCTCAATGACAGAGATAATACATTAAACAAAATACTTGCTTGCCTCAAAAAGAAAAATTCATTGTTGTCAGACTCCAAAGTCCCCCGTCGTGGGGAATTTAGGGGGGTTGTTTTTATTTCTTTACCGGGTGTTCCGCATGAGATGAAAGGATTAATGATGGATGAAGTAATTCCCAGGTTGCTGAAAGAATTTACTATGCCGGTCATTCTCCATCGTACTGCTTTTACTGCTGGCCAGGGAGAATCTATGATCGCTG
This sequence comes from Chitinophagales bacterium, assembly GCA_015654695.1. Classification (GTDB taxonomy): domain Bacteria; phylum Bacteroidota; class Bacteroidia; order Chitinophagales; family Chitinophagaceae; genus VBAT01. The sequence continues at coordinate 83,943 of JAATGJ010000132.1, forward strand.
AACATATCAAAGATTTTGAAACAGCGCTGCCCCCGCATATCAAACTGGCATACCTGCCCGGATATGGTATGGTGAAACTGAGACTGACAGCAACAGGTGATAACAAAGAACAAGTAGAAAAGGAATTAACCGACCAGTTTGAACAACTGAAAGTATTGGTACAACATTTCCTGGTAACGGATACTGATGAAGGTTTGGAAGTAGTAGTGGGTCAGCTATTGAAATCAAAAGGCAAAACAATGGCTACGGCCGAAAGTTGTACCGGTGGCTATATTGCTCATCTCATTACTTCTGTTGCCGGATCATCTGCCTATTATAAAGGCAGTGTGGTTAGTTATGCGAATGGAGTAAAAGAAGATATCCTCGGCGTACAGCATGAAACATTAAAATCAATGGGTGCTGTCAGTGAAGAAACGGTGAAGCAAATGGTGAAAGGCGCTATAGATAGATTAAAAGTGGATTATGCCATTGCCACTTCCGGCATCATGGGGCCAGATGGCGGTTCAGCTGAAAAACCGGTTGGCACCGTCTGGATAGCGGCGGGTAACAAAGACAATATCACCGCCAAACAATTCAATTTTCGTTTTGACCGGGAACGAAATATCAGGCAGACTGCACAGACAGCACTGGATTATTTAAGAAAATTCATTTTGGCTAATGACTGATCGGAGGATTATGGTCAAATCACTACCTTTGAACCCTAACGAGACCAGGCCTGCTATCCTGCGCTTACTTGTAAGCTGAATAGAGTTACTACAGTACAAAAGTGCGACGCAAGAAAAGCTGATAGCAGTACAAAAGTTGGTAACAAAATATTAAATCTGCTCCCGAAAGCTTGTCGGGACTTAAACCTGAAATTGAACATGGCAATAGTTGATTTAGTAATGCCAAAGCTGGGCGAAAGTATCATGGAAGCGACCATTCTGAAATGGCATAAGCAACCCGGTGATGCCGTAAAGATGGATGAAACCATTCTTGACATCGCTACAGATAAAGTGGACAGCGAAGTGCCCAGTACTGCGGAAGGAACTATCCAGGAAATTCTTTTTAATGTAAATGATGTAGTACCGATTGGTAAAGTGATCGCCAGGATAAAAACCGGCGCTCCTGAAGCTGTTTCACACAACCCTGTAGTATCAACTCCGGTAAAAGAAACGGCAGTAGCCCAGCCAGTGGAAAAAGCCATTGTGGTAGAAACCGTCCGGCAACCTTCATTCAATGATCAGCATGTAAGCTCTAATGGTAATGGCTCATCCAATCGTTTCTATTCCCCGCTTGTATTGAATATTGCAGCCAGCGAAGGTGTCAGCATGTCTGAACTGGAACATATGGCAGGCTCAGGAAATGAAGGACGTGTGACTAAGAAAGATATTTTACAGTATGTGAGTGAGAAAAAGTCGGGAGCCAGGAGCCGGGAGCCAGGAGTTAGTTCACAATCGGATGTAATGGTGGTGCCTATGAATAGAGTGGAAACAGCAACGGGCCACCAACAACCATCAACAACTTATTCAGGGAACGTTGAGATAATAGAAATGGACCGCATGCGCAAGCTGATCGCAGACCACATGGTGCGCAGCAAACATACCAGCCCGCATGTAACGAGTTTTACGGAAGCTGACGTGACCAACCTCGTGATGTGGAGAGAGAAAGTGAAAAAGGATTTTGAAAAAAGAGAAGGAACGAAGATTACTTTCACCCCCTTGTTTATTGAAGCGATCGTACGTTGCATAAAAAAATTCCCTTTGGTGAATAGCTCTGTGGATGGCGATAAGATCATTGTGAAAAAGGATATTAATATCGGGATGGCTACTGCTTTACAAAATGGAAATCTTATTGTACCAGTTATAAAAAACGCTGACCAGCTTAACCTGATTGGTTTGACCAAACAAGTTAATAGCCTGGCTGACAGTGCGAGAAACGGAAGATTGAAAGCGGATGATACCCAGGGCGGAACATTTACCATGACGAACGTGGGCACCTTCGGCAGTTTGATGGGCACACCTATTATTAATCAGCCGCAGGTAGCCATATTAGCGGTTGGCGCTATTAAAAAACGCCCTGTTGTTATAGAAACTCCTCATGGTGACAGCATTGCTATCCGTCACATGATGTACCTGTCGCTCAGTTATGACCACAGGATTGTTGACGGAAGTCTTGGCGCTACTTTCCTGACGGCGATAGCAAATGAACTGGAAAACTTCAGTGGGGAGAGGGAGTTTTAGACAGCGTAACCTTAAGATACCTTAGAGTAACCCTTATTGAATTGTATAGGGCAGGCTGATCTTAAGGCTTGCCATACTTCTTTTCCAGGAAAACCATTTTCTTTCCTTTCTTTTTTACAACAAATAAATTATCATATTCTGTTTCCGGAAGGTCTCCTGCTATTTTTGTTTCACCGCATAATTTATTGACAATATCATCTACCGTATTGGAATGACCAACTATCAGTGTATTCTTCTTTTTTGATTTTAATAAGCTGATAAATGCAGAGTCAGGCCGTGGATTGTAAGTTTCTGTTGGCAGGTTAAAATAATTGGCTGTTGGCTGCGCTGTGGATTTTGTCCTGATAGTATTGGTAGAAAAAATATACGCGATCTTTTCATCCTTTAGTATATCTTTTAATGCTTCCGCTCTTTCTTTGCCTTTATCCGTCAAAGGGACATCACTGCTCATATTGGCTTCAGCCGTCGCTTTTTCAGCGTGACGGACGATATAATAAGAATGGCCGCATGAACAGAAAGCAAGCGAAATGATACATCCAACAATTACTATCCTGTTCATACTAACGATTTTAATGGCTAAAATCACGAAAATTTCTTTAAATAAACATTATCCTGTAAACTTTCTTTCTTTTCCTGCGTCTTTTTTGTAAATTGAATCTACTAAAGCCGTCATAATATGAAACAATTATCCGAGACCTGGTTCGCCGAAGGTTATATTGATTTCGAACTGAAGAAATATACCCTGCTTGCCTACCTTCAGGAGATCAACAAACATTTTAATGAGAACAGGCTCTATCCCCAGTTGGCGGATGTAGTTTTTCATTATAACAATCTTGTGGCCTTCCGGGAAAACAAAAAGTTCCTGCAGGAACATTTCCCCAAAAAACTTACAGGCATGCAGATGCAAAAGCTGCAATTGTTATACGAACAAATAGTAGATGACAATGAAATGATGCGGGAACTGGAAGAGATCATTAACTACTCCGCTATCACCATTAAAAAAACATTACAGACTGGCGTGGATATTTATGAATTCGTGGAAAATAAGATCAGCATTACTCCGATCGGCCTTATTCCGCTGGATATAAAAGAAGGTTATTTCTTTTTAAGCAGCGGCAATACAAAAAGCACCAGGGTCTATCATTACAGGCTTTCGATATTTGAAAAACACGATGAAAAATACCGCAGTATCAAAACCGCTTATATTGACATGTGGCAGCGTGGTATTGCCATCACTTACGAACATATAAAATCAGATCTTATCCGCTATCACAAAGGCCTGCCTAACCCGGCTGTGTATTCCATTGAGGCCGATCTGAGTTTCCCGGTAGATGAGACGTTGTTACCGGTAGCAAAGAGGAGCCTGGTAAAGTATATTAGCGCTCAGGCAGCGTAAAAAGGAAATTATGAATTATGAGTTTAGAATTATAAATTTCACTGCATTTCCATTTAATCCAATTTATAACTCATAATTCTGCATTCATAATTACTCGACTATCTCCAACCCCCAGTCCTTTCCTTTCTTAATAGCAGGCACTCCTTCTGTGATCCATTTAGGAGGCTTCTCTCCCTTCAATAACCAGTCGAAATATTGCTGCTCCCGTATTTGAATGTCTTTCTTATTTTTTCTTTCCACCAGGTTATGCGCTTCTCCATTATAACTGAGCATCCAGATTTTTTTACCTAACCTGCGCATGGCAGTAAAAAATTCAATACCCTGGTACCAGGGTACAGCGCCATCCGCATCGTTGGTCATGATCACTAATGGCGTTTTTACTTTGGGTAAATGAAACAGCGGGGAATTTTCGATATACAATTCAGGTTTCTCCCACAACGTTGCACCGATACGGCTTTGCGCTTTCTCGTATTGAAACTGGCGGTTAACCCCGCTCTCCCACCGGATACCGCCATAAGCGCTGGTCATGTTAGCTACCGGCGCACCGGCCCATGCGGCTTTGAACATATCTGTCATGGTAATCAACTGCGCTACCTGTATGCCTCCCCAGCTCTGACCCTGTACGCCCATATTTTTTGCATCTATCCATTTATATTTTGTCAATGCCTGCGCACCGCTTACTACATAATCATAAGCGCTTTTAGCAGGATGGCCGGTAGTATATCGTATATCCGGTGCAAATACGATATAGCCGCGGCTCACAAAAAAAGAAATGTTGATACGACTGCCGGTTGGCGCGGGTGGAATGTAGTTGTTCAATCCGTCGGATAAGGTTTCATAGAAATAAATAAGTACAGGGTATTTTTTATTGGGGTCAAAATCTTCGGGCTTGTATAAAATACCTTCTGATTGTTTTCCCTTAAATGTTTTCCATTTGAATAACTCGGCGGTGCCCCAGTTATAGTATTCTTGCTGGGGGCTAATGGAGGAAAGCTTATGCTCAATTGGGTTTTCATCATCCTGGTGACCAAGATGCGTTCTTCGAAATCCAAAATTCAAATATAAATCGGGGGGAACCTGGAAATTTTCTTTTGTATACAAAAATTCATCTTCATTCTTTGCTTTTATTGGGTTTGAAACAGAATATTTTTCATCCCAAAGAACGGTGTAGTTGATATCACCTCTGGTAATATCATTATTGGGTGGTTGAGCAAGCATATAGAAACCTACCATTTTGGTTTGCTCATCGAACCTTTTTACAAGCAACATTTGACCATTTGTAATATATCTTTCATCCGGGTTAACCCGAATATACCTGAATTGACCTTTAGTTTTCCTGCCATCAACAAATGTTTTAGGCATAAGAGAAGATAAAAAATCAATCCTCCATATACCATACCTGTCATATACATATACCGCTGAATCCCCCTCATGCCATCCCATTACTCCATACGGCGGCGGGTCAGAAGGTGAATCATGTTCTTCATTCCATAGCGGTACTTTGATGGTTGAAGTAATATTTCTTATTTTATTTCCATCCCATACAAAATAATTCTTTGCCTTACTTTCATACCACATAATGTATTTACCGGTTGGAGAAATATAAGAAGGCGCAATAACGCCTAGCATATCTTTTTTCACCAGCTTCTTTGTACCGTCGTCCACATTAATGGCATAAATATCTTTTTGGGTGTTACCTGCCCATTGACTTTCTATTCTTTTTCCAAAATCTGTTACTCCCGCAAATTGTTCGCCATCGCCTTCATCGGTTTGATAGATGGTGGGGATCTCTTTTGATCCTAATTGATGAACAATATTGCTATCAAAAAGATATACTGCCAGGAAATTTTCCTGCAGGTCGCGCTGCAACCTGAATAGTTGTACCGTTTGCAAATAATCCTCATTGTAATGCCATATATCCAATTTTGCCAGGTCAATATCTACCAGCGATGTGTCTTTAGGAGGTTGTATAGGCGCTGTCCCAAAGAACAGGCGTTTCCCGCTTTTACTGAAACTGAGATTGCCGTATTCACTAATGGTCATACCGATTGTCATCCCTATAGCGTTCTTGTCAACCAGTAATGTGGCACTGTCCATACCCTCTTTAAAATACCAGAGTTTGTAAAACTTCTGCAATTCCTTTGGCTTTGCTTCCCTTTCGGCCAGGTAGGCTACCTGCGAACCATCATCCGTTAATGCAAAATTTTTAAACTCATTTCCTCCCCGGCTTAATGTATCGGCAAATCCTTTACGCAGATCATGCAGCAGGACAAGTGGTTTGCTTAATGAATCTTTGGGATTGCGGGAAACTTCGATCAGTAACTTTTGTCCATTTTTACTGAAATAATATTCCAGTACATTAGTAAATATTTTCTGTTCACCGGTTTCCAATTTACGAAGTACAAGGTTGGTCCCGGCCTCTGCTGGTGTAGCAGGTGTTTCATCGCCATCAGCATCGGTATAGCCAGGAGTTGTTAGGTCAGAGTCAGGAGTCTCATCATCACGATTCTTTTTTTTCTTTTTAGACTGGGGCATTGTTTCGATCACGGTTTGTAATGAATCAATGATCCTGCTCAGGCTATCCGTTATTTTTTTAGAATCAGGTTGTGACAGTTTGGTCTTCGCAGCCGTAGCCTCAATAATTTTTTCCTGGTGGTAGGCTACCCATCCAAAACTTTTTTCCGGGGTTTTATACCCTTTTACCCGCTGCAGTTTCCAGATATTATCATTCCCTAATTTGATTATTGCCAGCGAATCTTTGGGAGAATCATCGGGTTTTTTCTTTTTTATCCTTGCTTCTTTCAGGTCTTTGAAAAAAGGCCTGATCCTGAAGATCACAAAACGGCTGTCTTCTGTGATAAGTGCATTATACCCTCTTTCAATACTCTTCTTGTATTTCGAATCCGAAGACTGTATCACCAGTTGATTATCGCCTTCCTGCACGTTGATGGTATAAACCACCCATTTACCATCATTGCTGATCATCTTTTCACCAATGCTTTGCCAGCTATCATATACGGAATGGTCTAATGGTTTTTTTTGTGCAAATAATAGTTGCGTAATGAACAGGGTAAAAAAAAGGATACTTATGCGCATCGCGGTAATTTATTTCTTTAAAGATAGTTGATGAATACTAAATAAAATCATTGCTTTATGCCCGTTATCAGCCCATATTGCCACAGGCCTTTGTTCATACCGTGATACTGGTATTTACAGGCTTTTATATTTGCTTTCTGCATGGCGGTAGCCCGGTTGGAAAAGCTGAACTTCCTCCACCAGAGATATAAAGAAGCCAGGAAATAGAAACGATACAGGCGGCGGGATGAATGAGATGCTTGTTTTGAAATATCACGGTAAATAATATTAGTAAATCCCGCCTGCTCCATAAACTTACTGAACCGGCCCGGAGACTCAAGATAATTTACCTGCCAGCCATCCAGCCATTGCCGGATAATGGGGTTATCATTATTCTCAAACTTCGCAACAAACCCATCCGCAATTACTAATCTTCCTCCCGGTTTTAATAACCGGTAAGCCTCTTTGATAAATCTTTCTTTATCCCCTGCATAGCAGATACTTTCACAACCCCATACTGCATCAAAGCTTGCATCAGGAAAAGAAGTATTGCAATAATCCATTACTTTAAAATCAGCAAGTGCGTCCGTGCCTTTTCGTTTTGCGTTGGCAGTGGCCTGCTGCACCTGCCTTTCACTTAACGTTATGCCGGTTACTTTGCAACCGATATTTGACGCCATAAAAATACTGCTGCCTCCTACGCCGCAACCGGCATCCAGTACTTTGTCTTTTGCAGTAATGCCCGCTGCTTCTATCATCACTTCATTCATCCGCGACAATGATTGAGGAAATGACTTCACTTTATTATCCCAATAGCCATAATGTATAGCGAGACTGTTGGTAAGATCCCATTAATCTTTATAGGCGTGTTCGGTGGAGTTATAATACTCCACTATTTTTTTATGATAATCAGTTTCCTGCATAGCCGGTATTTCTTTTCTGCTCCTTTAGAAGAATGATAATATGAATGAGTAAAGCGGCTGCAATAATAGCAAAGCCAGCGTAAAACCATTTGCTCAGGAACTCATTTTCTTTAAATACAATAAATGCCAGTATGATCCCATATACCGGTTCAAGATTGAAGTTAAGATTAACGGTAAAGGCAGATAATTTTTTCAATGCTGCCGCCGAAAGCTGAAATGCCCATACTGAGCAGAACCATGATAGCACAAGCAGCCAGGCAAGGTTCTCCCACCCGGGTAAAAAATTGGCCGCCGGAAAATAGTGCAGGTAAAAAGGCATACATGCAGAAAGGGTGATAAAACCTCCCGTGAGCTGGTAAGTAAGGATAGTCTGTGTATTGATACGCTGAACGAACTGGCGCAGAATGATCATAACGATTGCCAGCAGGAAAGCAGAGATGACTCCTAAAATAATCCCTGTTTTGTACCGGGTATCAAAATGAAAAATAATATAGATGCCGCCTATAACCAGCAACCCCAGAAAAACTTCTATCCATTTAACAGGTACCCGCACAATCGCAGGCTCGAGTAATGCTGTAAAAAATCCAATAGATGAAAAACAAACCAGCGCCACTGATGCGTTAGCGTATTTAATAGAACCATAAAAAGTAACCCAGTGCAGGGCAGCAATAAAACCAATACCCGCCAGTTTCAGCATATCTATCCTGGCAATGCGCTGCAGTTTTTTTTGAATGGAGAAAAGTATCCACATTGTCAATGAAGTGATCAGCAGGCGGTACCAGACAAGCATACCTTCGTTTAAGGATATTAATCTTCCCAGTATCCCTGTAAAACCAGCAAGAAAAACGGCGATATGAAGCTGAATAAAAGCTTTCTTCATTAGTAGCGCAAACTACCGAAAAAGCAACATTGAAGAGATAAGAAAAAGAATAGATTATTTGCTTTCAACCAATACATTATTCTGCTGGATAGACTCAGCAACTTTAGAAGCCTGGATATAGGTATTTTTTACTCTTTTCCTGTAATTGGTAAACCAGCTATGCCAGCGAAGTATGAGTACACCAAGGATGCCTTCTTTTACAATGCCTTTATTCATTTTAGAAATACCATAAGCCCTGTCCTGGAAAATAATGGGCACTTCTTTAATTTTGAATCCCAGTTTCCATGCGGCGAATTTCATTTCAATCTGGAATGCGTAGCCGCTAAAGTGTATCTCTTCAAGATTGATCGTCTCCAGCACTTCCTTTCTGTAACACATGAACCCTGCAGTAGGATCTTTTACAGGCATCCAGGTGATCATCCTTGTATAGACAGAAGCGCCTTTGGATAAAGCGATACGGTTACGGGGCCAGTTGACCACACCACCACCGTGTACATAACGGGAGCCAATAGCGAGGTCGGCGCCTCCGTTTTTGCAGGCCCTGTATAAACGGGAAAGATCATTGGGGTTGTGTGAAAAATCAGCATCCATCTCAAAGATGAAATAATAATCATTAGCCATCGCCCATTTGAATCCATGAATATAAGCAGTGCCTAATCCCAGTTTATCTTTTCTTTCTTCAATGAATAGTTGCCCGGGGAATTTTGCCTGGAGTTCTTTCACAATAGCGGCAGTACCATCAGGAGATCCATCATCAATTACGAGTACATGAAAATTTTCACCAAGATTAAATATGGCGTGGAGAATGTTACTGATATTCTCCCTTTCGTTATAGGTTGGTATGACGACTAACTTTTCCATGTAGAATGTGAAGGCAAGTAACGAATTTACGATAATCAGCAGAAGTTACCTTGTTAAAATTGTTCACAGTAAATTAAGGCCGGGGATCAGACTTTTTTCAACATGGTCCGGGTATATATTTCCGTTAATTTTTGCTTGGTATGCTGGGGGAAATCGCCTTTCATCATCCAGTCATAATATTGAGGCTCAGCTTTTAAGACCTCGGATACCGGCCGGCCTTTGAATTTACCAAAATTGAAAACTTCAACTCCATTTTCCATTACAAACCGGCGGGCAAAGTCCACGATCACTTCTTCCCCAATAGTCTTTAATACGGAATCAATGGTATTGCCGAGTATGGGATAGTGCTCCAATTGAGCCACCAGTATTTCATACGTAGCAGATGCATCAGCCTCAGCGCTATGAGCAGACTCAAGGGTTTTACTGCAATAAAATTTATACGCGGCGCTAAGAGTACGTTGTTCCATCTGGTGAAATATCTTCTGAACATCCAGCAATTTCCGGCCTTTAATATCAAAATCAACACCTGCACGGAGAAATTCTTCTACCAGCAATGGAATATCAAACCGGTTTGAATTATATCCTGCAATATCACAGCCATCAAGCATTTGCTTTAATTCATGGGCAACCTGTTTAAATGCAGGCGCATCTTTTACCATTTCATCCGTGAATCCATGTATGTCAGTTGATGCCTGGGGGATCGGCATGCCGGGGTTAATGATCTTTCTTTTAATACTTTTTGCTCCGTCTGGCAAAATTTTAACGATGGCAATCTCAATAACACGGTCTGTGCCCAGATTGGTACCGGTAGTTTCAAGGTCAATAAAGGCCAGTGGCTTTTTCAGTTGCAACATTAGATTAGCTTTTTGTCTTAATAATCAGGGCGGTAAAGGTAACTAGTTTGAATTTTTCAAAAAAGGAAAGTTTTGAGTTGAAAATGAATCGTGACCAGATTTTTAGCAAGCCCGGGTATGCCCTTATTTTCGCTTTTTCCATTATAAAAGCTGGCTTCTGTGATATATATTTACATAATAATTGAACAAGAACACCGTTTACCAACAAATAACCCTAAAAATGAAAAGCAAATTTTTCTCCCTGATCGTTATTATCATTGTGGCTCTGACCATAACATCCTGTTACTCATCACGTAAAAACGGATGCCCCATGAATATGCAGGGCAATTCTAAATTTCGGGGCTAACCAGGTCGGTATTTTACCTGTAGTATATTTTCGATCTAAAGACCGTTTGAGTTAATGAAATTTACAAGCGCCGCTGTATTCTTTAATTTCAATTTTTTAAGAATATTATAGCGGTGAACCTCTACTGTTTTGAGGGAAATATCAAGTTGCAAAGCGATCTCTTTTGAAGAAAGTCCCTGTTTAATATGCTGGATGATGTCTATTTCCCTTCTTGACAGGTTATTCATATCTCCCGGTGTGGCCTCTTCCTCCAGCTCTTTTTGAGCCAGAATATTTTTCACCTCTTCACAAATATACTTGCGTCCGCTATTCACTTCAATGATAGCTTTAATCATCTCATCTTTTGATGAGTTCTTGGTTACATAGCCCATGGCTCCTACCTGCATCATTCGTTTGGCATAAGCCGGCATAGTATGCATAGAAACGGCAATAACTTTTGACCCGGGAGAATACTTGTGAATTAGTTTCGTAGCATCAAAACCATTTACAGGCGACATGTTTACATCCATTAAAACTATATCAGGCTGTAATTTTTTTACGATTACCACCGCTTCATCGCCATCGCTTGTTTCGCCAATTACGGTGAACCGGGGGTCACTGTTGAGTATAAATGACCAGGAATCTCTGATCAGTTTGTGATCATCCACTAATATGATAGAGATTTGTTTCAATATGGTATGCTGAAGAGATTTCAAGAGAAATAAGGTTTATAAGTGCATAAGTTAAGAAAAAAGGGATTGTCAAAAAAAAATTATTACACGGTAAGGGTATTTGCTTATTTCCTAATCTCCTCTTTATTGACGCTACCGGCAATTATTACCCCCAAATAAAGTGAAGATGGCAGCAATTTATGAATTACATTAGGAAATTTAAGACAAATTGCGGATTAAATCTCCCTTATTCAAATACTTTTTGAGAAGTTTGGTTTACAAACAATAAATGATTAACCCTTAACCATTTCTCCCGCAAATGCTGGTGGGGCAACTTTAACCGGCTTTTTAGCTGGTTAAATTGTCTTGCGATATAATAGCTGTTACATACCAGTAATTCGAACCGAATTAAACTGAAGGCTGCAATATGTCATCCCCTGAAACTTCAGGATGATCTGGATAGTAGCTGTTAATTATCCCGTGCCGGAAGATTAGCAAAAATACATGACTCAATAAATTGTTTATAAGTACTTACTTTATAAACGCTTTTTCTTCGGGATATAGATAATTTTTGTAGCTTTTCATTATATAGCCAATTGACCAAAATTTTTTGAAAGCAGGATCATAAAAACATATTGTGAAAAAATTACCTGGTCTGCCATGTGAACAAGGCGGGTAGGGTAAGTAATGGTATCGTTGGTGACAAAATGAAAAGTTGCTATTTATTCCGGCTAAACCCTGATGACGGCTTAACAGATTTTTAATTACATGCTTCGTTCTTAAACTTTATACATAAAACTCTACAATGAAAATGTCATTAAGCCGCAAGATCCTTACAGGGTTTATCACCTGCACGATAATACTGGTGGCTGTTGCTTTTTTCTCATTCCGCAACAGTGAAAAATTTATTGATACCAACCAGTGGGTGGACCATACCCACGAGGTGATAAATGAATTCAACCTGCTACTGGCCGCCACCGTTGACGCTGAAACGGGTGTAAGAGGTTATGTCGTCACTGGCAACGAAATTTTCCTGGAGCCTTATAATAACTCTGCACAGGTCATCAGGGGCCATATCAGCAAAGTTAAAAATCTAACTGCAGACAATCCTGCACAACAGCAAAACATTGAAGCTATACAAAGAGAGGCAGACCTGCACTTAAAATATTTCATGAACCTTATAGATGTCCGTAAAAATGATTTTGAAAAAGCAAAAGCAATTGTAGACACGGGGGAAGGAAAGCGCATACAGGATGAGATCAGGAGGATAGTGGCCAATTCCAAAGAAATTGAAACAAGCCTGCTGGCGCAGCGAAAAAAGTCCAGCGAAGAAGACGCCCGCAATTTTAACCTCATCTTCATAATGCTGATGGTGATCATTGCTATAGTACTGGTCGTGGTATATTTTTTAATCAGTTCCAATCTTCGCGCCCTTAAAAAAGCGGAACAGGAAAGCGCCGGTAAGAACTGGCTTTTATCGGGCAGCTTTGAACTGAATGAAAAAACGAGAGGTGAAAGAGAAGCCGCAGAACTGGCCCAGGCCGTCATTGACCAGCTATGCACTTATATAAAGGCGCAGATAGGTGTGATCTATCTTTTTGAAAACGGGCAGCTACACCTTGCCGGCAGCTATGCATTTCATTATAGAAAACAAAATGCAACCGTTATCAAACCCGGTGAAGGACTGGTGGGGCAGGCGGCATTGGAAAAAAAGACGATCGTATTTACAGAAGTGCCGGATGATTACATAAAAGTAAATTCAGGCCTTGGTAATATAAGCCCGAAGAATATCATCATGCTTCCTTTATTGCAGGACGATGCATTAAAGGGAGTGGTGGAAATAGGCACCATTCGTGAACTTTCCGCGCTGGATATGCAGTTTTTAAATATGGTTGCTGAAAACCTGGCTATTGTATTCAGCGCCGCGCAATCCCGTACCAAGCTGAAAGAACTGCTGGAGGAAACACAACGCCAGGCAGAAGAACTGGAAGCGCAACAGGAAGAATTAAAACAATCGAACGAAGAGTTGCAGGAAAAAACAGAGCTGCTGGAAAAATCAGAAGCTGAGCTTAAAGCGCAGCAAGAAGAATTACAACAAAGCAACGAAGAGCTGGAAGAGAAAGCGAACCTGCTGGAAGAACAAAAAGAAAAACTGGAAAATGCAAAAATGGATATTGAAAATAAAGCAAGGGAACTGGAGGTTACCGGTAAATACAAATCTGAATTCCTTGCCAACATGTCGCATGAACTTCGTACCCCGCTCAACAGCATTCTTATTCTTTCCCAATTGCTTTCTGAAAATAAAACCAAATCACTGGGCGATAAAGAAGTGGAGTTTTCAAAAAACATATACAACTCCGGCGTTGACCTGCTTGACCTGATCAATGAAATTCTTGACCTTTCAAAAGTGGAATCAGGAAGAATGGAACTGGATATTGCTGAATTCCAGGTAACAGAGATCAATGCCGAGATCACTTCCATGTTTTCCGAGGTTGCAAAAAACAAATCCATTGATTTTACGATCCGCAGTAATGAGAAAGAACTAAAAACACTTACTACGGATAAACAACGGCTGGAACAGGTGCTCAGGAACCTTTTATCCAATGCATTCAAGTTTACAGCAAAAGGCGGTCGCGTAACCCTTGACATTCATAAAGCGGTTACGGAAACTTCCTTTAAAAATAGTAAGCTGAATAGTGTTCCGGATGTCGTTGCTTTTGCAGTAACGGATACAGGGATCGGTATCCCTGAAGATAAACTGGGTATCGTTTTTGAAGCATTCCAGCAGGCGGATGGTTCTACAAAAAGAAAATACGGGGGTACGGGGCTGGGCCTTTCTATCAGCCGTGAACTGGCCAATGCGCTCGGTGGGGAAATTCATGTTGAAAGCAAGGAAGGTACGGGCAGCACATTTACTCTATATCTTCCCGTGAAGTTTGATGTATCTGTTATGACAGTACTTGATCGTAAAGTAGAAGTAAAAGAAAAGCCTGGTGAAGTCTCAGCAAAACAGAACAAAATTGAAAAATTTCCTGTCGTGGAGGGAGAAGTAAATGATGACCGTTATAATATTCACGAAAATGATAAGATAGTCCTTATCATGGAAGACGATACAGAATTTTCTCAAATACTGCTTGACTTCGTAAGGGAAAGAAATTACAAAGGTATAGTAGCAGCGCAGGGAAATACCGGGTTGAGCTATGCACGGCATTATAAACCTGATGCAATTTTACTGGATATGAAATTACCGGTAATGGACGGGGCCGAAGTGCTGAAGCATTTAAAGAACGATCCTGATCTCCGCCATGTTCCGGTACAGGTTATTTCAGGATATGACAGGAAAAAAGAAGGGATGGAACTGGGTGCGTTTGACTTTATCCTTAAACCGGTTGTAAAAGATCAGTTACAAAACGCATTCGATAAAATTGAAGATTTTGTCAGCAAAAAACTGAAAAAGCTGCTGATAGTTGAAGACAATGAACAGCAAAACAAAGCTATTCGTGAACTGATCGGGAACGGGGATGTGAAATCTTTTTCCGCTTATTCAGGTAACCAGGCTTATGAAATGATGGGAAAGGAACATTTTGACTGTGTCATCGTTGATCTTGGATTGCCCGATATGTCAGGCTTTGATCTGCTGGAAAAGATAAAGGCGGATGAACAGTTGAATAAAATTCCTATTATCGTTTATACGGGGAAAGATCTGTCGAAAGATGAAAACAACCGGTTGATGAAATTCGCCAATACCGTTGTGCTTAAAACGGCTGATTCGCAGGAGCGCCTGCTGGATGAAACCATACTTTTCCTGCACAGGGTAGAGGCCCGGCTGCCAAAAGAAAAACAAAATATTATCCGCAAATTGCACAAAACCGATGAGGTGCTGAAGAATAAAAAAG
Organism: Chitinophagales bacterium; assembly: GCA_015654695.1. Classification (GTDB taxonomy): domain Bacteria; phylum Bacteroidota; class Bacteroidia; order Chitinophagales; family Chitinophagaceae; genus VBAT01. The sequence goes on from JAATGJ010000132.1 coordinate 99,046, forward strand.
TACTGGTAGTGGATGATGATATCCGGAACATATATTCACTTACCAATGTATTAGAAGAAGAAGGAATGATTTGCCTGACGGCAGGAGACGGAAAAGCCGCGATAAAAATCCTGAAAGAAAATCCTGCCATTGAAATTGTACTAATGGATATAATGATGCCCGAAATGGATGGCTATGAAGCGACAAAAGAAATCAGGGCTATCAGCAAATTCAATAAATTGCCCATCATAGCGTTGACGGCAAAAGCTATGAAAGGCGACAGGGAAAAAAGCCTGGATGCAGGCATGTCCGATTATATCGCAAAGCCGGTAAATGTTGAACAGCTTTTATCGCTTATGAGGGTCTGGCTGTACCGCTAAAGCAATGATAATGGAAAAACTTAAAAATAAAATCGCCCTGGTGGTGGATGATGATACCAGGAACATCTTTGCTCTCAGGAGTTATCTTGAATTGCTGGGGATGAAGATCCTCATAGCCGAAAACGGCAAAGAAGCTCTTTCCCTGTTGCAGAATGGCACAATACCTGACGTTATTCTTCTGGACATGATGATGCCGGTAATGGATGGCTATGAACTGCTGGCTATTTTAAAGCAGGATACATCTTTACAGCAAATTCCTGTAATTGCGGTAACGGCAAGGGCCATGAAAGACGACAGGGAAAAATGTATGGAGGCAGGGGCCTGGGATTATATTTCAAAGCCCATTGACATGAGCAATCTTCTGGATAAAATAACTAAATGGACCCAAAATAATGAACTTCGATAATAAGGAATTGAAAGACCTGCTCGAATCCGTTCGTTTTGTTTACGGGTACGATTTTACAGACTATGCGGAAGCCTCTGTTAAACGCAGAATTGATCATTTCATGAATACAAGGAAAATCACCGCATTGGAAAAATTGGGGAAAATGATCCTGCACGATGAAAAATTGTTTGAAGAATTCATCCAGGAGGTTTCCGTAACCGTTACGGAAATGTTCCGGGACCCGGTTTTTTACAAAAGTATCCGGGAAAATGTTTTGAAACGGCTGGCTACTTATCCTTTCATCAAGATCTGGATCGCCGGGTGCGCTACAGGGGAAGAAATATATTCCATCGCCATTCTTCTGCAGGAAGAAGGGCTTTTAAACCGCTCGGTTATTTATGCAACCGATATTAATCAAAAATCATTGCAGATCGCAAAAGACGGTGTTTACCCTGTGGAAAATATGAAAGCTTATACAGCTAATTACCAGAAGGCTCACGGTAAAAAATCGTTTTCAGAATATTACAAGGCAAAATATAACTCGGTCATGTTCGATAAATCATTAAAACAGAATATCGTTTTTGCGGCGCACAACCTGGCGGTGGATAAATCATTTAATGAATTTCAATTGATCATCTGCCGGAATGTTCTTATCTATTTCAACCAGAAACTTCAAAATAAGGTCATCAATCTTTTTTACGAGAGTTTATGCCCTTTCGGGTTCCTGGGACTTGGAAATAAAGAATCTCTTCTTTTCACAGACAGGAAAAAGTACTTTGAAGAAATTGACCGGAAAGAAAAAATATTTATGAAAAAATAAACTGATGCAGGGTATAACCCAAAAATATAATGCTATTGCAATTGGGACGTCTGCAGGTGGTTTGTTTGCGCTTTCCGGAATCCTGGATGAACTTCCTGCGGGTTATCCTATCCCGATAATGGTGGTGCAGCATCGTTCAAAAGACCAGAAAGATTTGCTGGAAGAAGTATTACAGAATAAATGTAAGATCAGGATAAAGCAGGCGGATGAAAAGGAAACCATTAAGGGCGGCTTTGTATATGTAGCCCCGCCGGACTATCATTTGCTGGTGGAAGCTGACAAAACTTTTTCATTATCCTCTGATGAAGCTGTTCGTTTCAGCCGGCCATCCATTGATGTATTGTTTGAAACAGCGGCCATCGTATATAAAGATACCCTCGCCGGGATCATCCTTACAGGAGCAAGCAGCGATGGCGCAGCAGGAATAACTGTAATTAAAGAATATGGAGGACTCACCATTGCACAAGACCCTGCCGAAGCACAGTTCCCTTTTATGCCTGAATCTTCTATACAAACAAAAGCCGTTCAGCATATCTGGACATTATCAGAAATAAAAAAATTCTTATCGGAAATCAGTAATATATAAAATGAAAAAAAGCGATAAAGCCGCCATTTTAATTGTAGATGACAAGCCAGCCAATATTCTCGCCCTTGAAAGTTTACTGGCAGGTAAAGACAGGATATTGCTGAATGCTACCAACGGAAAAGACGCTTTGAAGATCACATTGAACAAAGATGTTGACCTGATCATCCTTGATGTACAAATGCCGGGGATGGATGGGTTTGAGGTGGCGCAAATTTTAAAATCAAACAAGCGGACAAAGAACATCCCTATCATTTTTGCGACAGCCGAAAGTAAAGAAAGGAAACTGATGATGAAAGGATATGATGAAGGCGCTATAGATTATCTTTTCAAGCCGCTCGACCCGGAAATTGTAAAAGCAAAAGTGACTGTTTTATTGAAAATACAGTTGCAGCAGAAAGAACTGGTTGAAAAAAATCTATCCCTGCAAAAAAGCGCCTTGCTTATCAATAATTCCGCCGATATAATCGGGATCATTGATGCGGTATCATTCAGAATAGAAGAAATTAATAACGCCTTCACCAATATCGTGGGGTATTCGCCGGAAGAAACCAAAGGAACAGCGTTATCTTTTTTTCTGGGCACTGAAGACAGGATTTTTCTGAAAAGCCTGAGCGGACAGGCAAAAGAACAGTTATCATTTGAGACCCGTATTTATTGTAAAAACAGGAGTGTAAAATGGCTGCAGTGGAAGGTGGTCGTGAAAGATGGAAAATGGTTTGTCAATGCAAGGGATAATACAGAAGTTAAACAGGTGGAAAAGATAAGGAATTATCTTGCTACTGTTGTCAAACAATCAAACGACGCCATTTACATTCATGATCACGAAGGAAAAATAATTTCATGGAACGAAGGAGCGGAAAAAATTTATGGTTATTCGGAAAAGGAAGCGCTGAAGATGAAGATCTGGAATATTATTCCTGAATATATGGAGAATGAAATGGGAAACATCGTGGATAATATTCTGAAAGGGGAAAAAATCCAGGCGTTGGAAACCAGGCGTATCACCAAACATGGAAAGTTAATAGATGTTTTATTTTCTGCCTCTGTCATAATGGATTATGACAACGACAGCAAATCCATTGCGATCACCGAAAAGGATATTACAGAACAGAAATTGGCCGATGAGCAAATCAGGCAATTAAATGCGGATTTGCAAACTAATCTTCTGCAACTGGAAGCTACCAACAAGGAGCTGGAATCATTCTCTTATTCCGTTTCGCATGATTTGAGGGCACCTTTGAGGGCCATGAGCGGCTACTCAAAAATATTAGAAGACAAGTATATGCCTGACCAGGGTGATGAAGCTAAAAGATTGCTTGACAATATCCGGGGCAATGCACAGAAAATGGGAGTGCTTATTGATGACCTGCTGGCATTTTCCAGGCTGGGAAGAAAAGACGTGCAGAAGTCTGATATAGATATGCAAAGGATGGTGGAAACCGTTGTAATGGAGATAAACAAATCAACTGAACATCATACAACTATAAAAATTAATCCGCTGCCTCATGCGGATGCAGATTATACGCTGATTCACCAGGTTTGGGTCAACCTTATTTCAAATGCAATAAAATATTCAGGAAAAAAGGAAAAACCGGAAATAGAAATCGGAATAATTAAACCGGGAGGCCAGGCTACTACTTATTTTGTTAAAGATAACGGCGCAGGCTTTGATATGAAGTATGCAGATAAGTTATTCGGCGTTTTTCAGCGGCTTCACAATCCCAAAGAATTTGAAGGTACCGGCGTCGGCCTTGCTATCGTACACCGCATTATTACCAAACATAGCGGAACCATCCGGGCTGAAGCAAAACTAAATGAAGGAGCAACATTTTATTTTACGCTGCCAGAAGTTTGAGAATTTTTAAAAAACTGTTTTCAGATGTTGGATTGTACCGTTAGTGATTAATCAACCGCTGAATAAGTGTGATCAACCTTTTCACTGCAACTAATAAAGATAAATTTTCGGGTAATAGTAAACACTTAGAATGATTCTGTTATAAAAACAACTGTTGCAAATTCATTATTATTTACGAACTTTATTTATCATAATAGCGGGTTGGTAGTTGTGCTACTATGTATAATGCTCCCTATGCTAAACCGTTTGTTTTATTACGTTGCTGAGGAAAGCAATACGTAGCCTGATCATGGTTAACCAATAAGAATCTAATATTTTATTATGAACAACTCTGTAACCGGTAAACGAGTTCATAATCCTGTACCCGCTTCCGCGATCTTCTTCTTCCTTTTTAGCCTGTTATTAATAACTTACCCGGGCCAGGCCCAGGATACCTTGCTGTCATTCCGTACATTAAAAAAATTAAGCCTGGAAGAATTGATGAGCATTGAAGTGATCTCTGTCTCAAAACGTATGGAAAAGCTGATAACGGCTCCTTCCGCCATCCAGGTAATTACCGGCGAGGATATCAGGCGTTCCGGTGCTACCAGTATTGCTGAAGCGTTGCGCTTAGCAGATAATATACAAATAGGACAGAAGAATGCACACGACTGGGCTATTACTGCACGCGGGTTCAATACTGACCTGGCTAATAAGCTTCTTGTATTGATTGATGGAAGAACAGTTTATATACCGCTTTTCTCCGGCGTATTCTGGGACAGGCAGGATTATTTACTGGAAGACATTGACCGTATTGAAGTGATCAGCGGTCCCGGCGGCACCCTTTGGGGTTCTAATGCGGTGAATGGCGTGATCAATATCATCACCAAAAGTTCCAAAGATACGCAAGGGCTTTATCTGGAGACAGGCGGGGGCACCGAATTACGCCACTTCACAGGATTGCGTTATGGAGGTATGCTTTCATCCAAAATTTCTTACCGGGTCTATGGAAAGTATTTTGATCGGGACAATTCAGTTTTCCCGGATGGAAATGATGCTCCGGACTCCTGGCAAATGGGACAAACGGGGTTCCGCATGGAAGCCAACCTGTCTTCCAAAAATGCTTTTACTTTTCAGGGTGACTATTATAATGGTGAATTAGGCCTCTCTACAGGAGGCAAAACCAAAGTAACCGGTGGCAACATTTTGTGCCGCTGGACGCATACTTTTTCTGATAATTCCTATACAAGTCTCCAGATGTATTATGACCGGACTTACCTGGCTCAACCCGTGCCTGAAAGCAGGTCTGGCGACAATACCTTTGTACTTGCCCCTGCCGGCATGCTCAAGGATGGACTCAATACTTATGATTTTGATTTTCAGCATCATTTTCGTTTGGGTAAACTCCATCGCATTGTCTGGGGTCTTGGTTATCGCAATACACATGATAAGGTTCAGAGTGCCCCCGCCTTAGCTTTTTCCCCTTCGGTTCTGAGCCGGAACTTATTCAGCGGTTTTGTACAGGATGAGATCATGTTGATGAAAAATTTTTCTTTCATTTTAGGATCAAAGGTTGAACATAATGATTACACCGGGTTTGAATTTGAACCTAACGCAAGGATACAGGTAAATATTAGTAATAAACAAACGTTGTGGGGCGCCGTCTCACGGGCTGTCAGGATACCATCTCGTGTGGACAGGGATATACGGCTTCCTACCCCGGCATTTTCACCGATAATAGATAATATCCTGATTGGCGGGGCTAATTTCAAATCCGAAACGCTTATTGCTTATGAACTGGGATACCGTGCTCAATTGGGTTCAAAAGTATCTGGTTCAATTGCTGCATTTTATAATCATTATAACCATGTGCGGAGTACAAGTCTCAGCCCACCACCTGCTACTTTAGGCTTCCCGCTTTTCTATGAAAACAACCTCAAAGGTGAAACTTATGGATTCGAGTTAAGCATCACCTGCCAGGTAGTTGATTGGTGGCGATTGCGCAGCGGCTATAACCTTCTCAGGGAAGACATCCGGGTAAAAACCGGTAAAACAGACTTTAACAACGCGCTCAATGAAACGGCCGACCCCCCGCACAGGTTTTCATTGAGGTCATCCATGGGTTTACCGCAAAATATTGAGCTGGAAGTTGGATTACGCTGGGTAGATGTTTTCCATTACAACAATAGTGGCGTTCAGGCCACGGTTTCCAATTATGTGGAGGCCGGAATCCGCCTGGCCTGGCAACCTACGAAAAGAGTAGAGATATCGGTTGTTGGTCAAAATCTTTTGAATAATCGTCATACCGAATACGTCATTTCTAAACCTAATCCGCCTACAGAAATTGAACGCAGTATTTACGGAAAAATTATATGCCGGCTTTGAGAATTGTATTACATAAAACCCTGAACACCCTGTTGTTCACCCTGGTTACAGCCCTTTTGCTTGCACAAGCTCTTCCTGTCCGTGAGTACCAGCTAAAAGCAGTTTTTCTTTTCAATTTCACCCAGTTTGTTGACTGGCCGGCCAGCTCATTTGCTACAGAACAGTCACCCCTGGTCATTGGTATTTTAGGAGAAAACCCTTTTGGTTCTTACCTGGAAGAAACTGTATCGGATGAAAAAGTAAAAGGACATTCTGTGGTCGTTCATTATTTTAAAAATACAGAAGAGATCAAAATATGCCATATCCTGTTCATTAATCTCGCCGAAACAAAAAAACGGGAGCAGGCTGCCGAAACTTTGAAAGGGCGAAACGTTCTTACGGTAAGCGATGCAATTGATTTTTTAAAACAGGGAGGTATGATCAGGTTCTTTACCCGGGATAACAAAATAAAACTTCAGATCAACCCTGAAGCTTCCAAAGCAGCCAACCTGGTCCTTAGCTCCAAGTTGCTGAGGCTGGCGGATATTTTTGATCCATCAAAAAATAATTAACAGGTGCTGCTAAAAGATATGCCCATACGAAGAAAGCTTATGAGAGTCATTATTCTTATAAGCGGGGCCGTGCTGCTTGTGACATGCGTATCGTTCTTTGCCTATGAGTTTTATATATTCCGGAAGACGACAACAGAGAAACTTTTCACCATTGGAAAAATTATTTCCGCCAATAGCACCGCTGCACTTGCTTTTGATAACCCTGAAGATGCGAAAGAAATCCTGGCTGCATTGAAAGCTGAGCCGCATATTACGGCCGCCGCTCTTTATAATAAAGACGGCAAACTTTTTTCTACCTATTCTACCCATCCTGATACTAATTCCATCCCCCCGAAGCCCCGGCAGGACGGCTATCGTTTTATACGTTCACACCTGGATGGTTTTGAACCCGTAGTTCAGGATAAAAAGCGACTGGGTACATTATACCTGAAATCTGACCTGGGTGGTATGTATGAACGGTTCAGAATATTTGGTATCGTTGCCGCTTTAGTGATAACACTGTCTTTTATATTGGCATACCTGCTTTCTAAGATTCTCCAAAAAAGCATTTCAAAACCTATCATTGGCCTGGCCGATACCGCCAAAATAATATCGGATCAAAAAGATTATTCCGTTCGTGCCGTTAAGACAGGCAAAGATGAACTGGGCTCCCTTACCGACGCTTTTAACCAGATGCTGGGCCAGATCGAAGAACAAAATCTGAGCCTGAATGAGTTTAACCAAAACCTTGAACAAAAAGTGAAGGAACGTACTGCACAGTTGGAATCAGTGAACAAAGAACTGGAAGCTTTCTCATATTCCATCTCTCATGACCTGCGGGCGCCGTTGCGTGCTATCATTGGCTTTACAGCTATCCTGGAAGAACGTTACAGTGACAAACTGGATACTGAGGCAAGGCGGGTTACATCTGTTATAAAAAACAATACCATAAAGATGGGACATCTTATTGATGACCTTCTTGGTTTTTCACGCATGGGGCGGCAGGATATTATAAAGAGCCATGTAGATAGTGACGCAGTCGTGAAAGAAGTAATCACTAACCTGGGTACACAATATGATACTTCAAAAGTTAAGTGGGCCATTCAGCCTTTACCGCCCGTCAAAGCGGACATCAATACTATCCGGCAAGTGTGGGTAAATTTTATTTCAAATGCCATCAAATATTCACAAAAGAAGGAGACGCAGCGTATTGAAATAGGTTCTTTCCCGGAAGAAGGGCATATTGTATTTGTTGTAAAAGATAACGGCGTGGGATTTGATGAAAAATACAGGGATAAATTATTTAAAGTATTTCAACGGCTGCACAAGGCCAGGGATTTTGAAGGCACCGGTGTTGGCCTGGCGCTGGCGGAAAAGATCATTTCAAAACATGGGGGTAAAGTGTGGGCTGAAGGAAAGGTAGATCACGGAGCATCCTTCTATTTCAGTTTACCGGCATAAAAGCAAAGAATTAAACATACTAACCAAAATAAAAATCAATTATATGATGAACCAAAATTCTGTAGATCTTTTATTGGTGGAAGATAATGCTGCCGATGCAGAACTTACGATCCATGAGCTGAGAAAAAACAATATGGCCAATAATCTTTTTCATGCAGAAGATGGTGAGGAAGCTCTGGACTTCATTTTTGCTACGGGAAAATTTGCCGGTCAGAGAGATGTACTGGTCCGGCCAAGACTAATTCTGCTGGATATACAAATGCCCAAAGTAAATGGCATTGAAGTATTGCAGAAAATAAAAGAAGACCCCAGGACTCAGGCCATCCCTGTTGTGATACTCACTTCGTCGAAGGAAGATCCTGATATTCAAAAATGCTATGCCCTGGGCGCCAATAGCTATATCGTCAAACCAGTAAATTTTGAGACCTTTGCTCATTCAATTAAAAACCTTGGTTTCTACTGGTTGTTATTAAATCAGCCCCCAGTCGGCTGAGTCCCCGTGGAAATACGATTACCGGAAGGCAATATGAACATCATTGCGGTGATCCAAAAACAAGCGGGCTGGAAGGATTGAAAAAAATAAGGTATGATTAATGAACAAAAATGAGCCCGGTTGTATTGCCGGTTTTTTAAAAAAAGATAATGACATCATGATTGATTACTAACCCGGAGTTAATAGTTATATTGTTAAACCCGTAGAATTTAAGAATTTTGAAAAAGCTGTTGTAGATATGGGGTTATATTGGTTATTGATTAACCAGCCTCCAAAGTAGACTCAAACTTTTTTACTTATATGGAAGAGCTTAAAATATTATTTTTAGAAGACTCCGCCCAGGATGCGGAACTGGCTGGGTATATATTAAAAAACGCCGGTATTGATTTTACATTCAACCTCGTAGATACACAGGAACAATACCAGGACGCCCTTGCAACCTACCAGCCAGACATTGTTCTTGCGGACCATTCACTTTATCATTTCAATTCAGTTGAAGCTTTAAGAATATTCAAGGCTACAGGCCTTAAAGTGCCTTTTATCCTGGTAACAGGAACAGTATCTGAAGAATTTGCGGTGGACATTCTCAGGCATGGCGCCGATGATTATTTACTAAAAGATAACCTCGTAAGATTGCCCAACGCAATTCTTAGCAGCCTTGAAAAATACCGCCTCGACAAAGAAAGGCAGGAATACCTGGATAATATCATAAACAATGAAGCGCTGATGAAAGAAGCTCAGCGATTAGCTCAATTTGGAAGCTGGGAAGCCGACATAATTACCGGGGAAGTAAAATGGTCAGACGAAATATTCCGCATCTTTAGTTATGAACCCGGGGAAATCAAACCAGGCCATGATATAATCTTACATCATATTCATCCTGAGGACAGGGCAATATACCAGCAGGCTATATATTCCCGCCTGGGCAAACTTGATATTTTGGGTTCCGAGATCAGGATCGTTGATAAGGAAGGCCATAACAAATTTGTTTACTTTAAGATAGTGGTCAAACGTGATACCTCGGGACAGCTCACGCGCCTTTTGGGTTTTATGCAGGATATAACAGAAAAACGAACCCTGGAGAAAGAACTTGCTGACCAGGCGCTGCGCCAGCAAAAATTGATCACCGAAATTACTATACAGGCCCAGGAAAAAGAACGTAATGAACTGGGCAAAGAACTCCATGATAATATCAACCAGATATTGGCTACTATTAAAATGTTTCTTGGAATCTCCCTGGCTAACCCTGGCAAAAGAGAAGAGCTGATTAACCGCAGTGTCAAGAATGTTAATTATGCTATTGAAGAAATCAGGAAATTATCAAAGTCCCTGGTAGCTCCGTCCCTGGGTGATCTGGGTTTAATACCTGCGTTGCAGGATCTTGTTGAAGAAATAAATGTCAGCGATAAATTGAAGGTGCAGTTGATTGCTGAAATCAGTGATGAAAAGAAACCAGATATGAATATGGAACTTATGTTGTACAGGATTGCACAGGAACAGTTGAATAATATCCGCAAATATGCAAACGCCGGCAAAGCCGTCATTACCATTAAAACAGCAGAGAATAATCTCCTTTTTTCCATCACTGACGATGGAGTTGGATTTGACGCCACTCAAAAGGCACAGGGTATCGGGCTCAGAAACATTCGCAGCAGGGTAGATTTTTATTCAGGCACGATGGATATTATTTCAGCTCCCGGTCAGGGTTGCACACTTAACATTACCATTCCTTTTTAAAAAACAGGTATGAAAAGAATTTCTGTTATAATAGTAGAAGACCACCAATTGGTAAGAGAAATGTGGGCCAGCCTGCTGGAAGAAAAGGCCGAAATAGTTGTAGTGGGAGAATGCGCCGGGTTTGATGAAGCCATTGAAACGATCAAAACAAAAAAACCTGACATCGTATTACTTGATATTAATTTGCCCGGCGCCTCTGGTCTCGATGCAGTACCCCTTATCCGGAAATTTTCGCCGGGCTCAAGGATCATTGCTGTTTCTATGCACAACCAACCGGCTTTTGCCAAAAAAATGTTGCAATTAGGCGCCAGGGGGTATGTTACAAAAAATTCATCCCCGCAGGAAATGCTTGCGGCAATTGATGAAGTAATGATGGGTAAAACGTATATATGCCTGGAAATAAAAAATCATTTATCAGATCAAATGCTGGATGAATCACCCAGGCCTGATATCAAAGATCTTTCCCTGAGAGAGATTGGGATAATCAAATTGATTAAAGAGGGGCTTGCATCAAAAGAAATTGCCGCATCTCTTCAAATTTCCGTCCGTACGGTGGAAGTTCACCGGCACAATATCCTGAAAAAACTGGGCTTTAAAAACACGGCCTCTCTCCTTAATTTTATCAATACGACAGACCTGTCTTTCGGCTGATAGTATTTTACTTACCTGAGGGCTAGTAATTAATACTTACTGTGTAAAAGTTTACTTGCTGATACTTCTGTGAATCACAGAGACATGCTAATTTTATACCCTTATCCTTTTTTTAATATTTAACCTTATTTTTATTAAGTCTCCTGGCAGTGGCGGTAAATTGCGAAACCCATTTATATATGGAAAGGCAAATCACCGTTGTGATAGCAGATGATAATAATTTTTTCCGGGAAAGTTTACGGATACTTCTGTCCGGCCTGGATGCAGTCACCATTGTAGGAGAAGCACAAAACGGCGAAGAGGCGATCGCCCTGGCGACAAAACTCTTACCCGGCGTCATCCTTATGGATATTAATATGTCCCCTATTAACGGGTTTGAGGCGACCCGCAAAATACTTAAACACAACCCTGCCATCAGGATCATCGGGCTATCCATGCACACAGAACCCTCCTATTGCAAAAATCTCTTACGGTTAGGCGCAAGAGGTTATATCACCAAAAGTGCCCCGCATAATGAAATTATAGACGCTATCATGGAAGTAGCGGCCGGAGGAAAATACATTGATAAGAACTTAACAGGCCTGCTGTAATCTACATGCTACAAAATGCGAAAGTGTTTGTGTCTTTGTAATAAAAGAAGTTAACAAGCCTGCTGCGGGTATTATGAAATGAAAAAAGGCAGCCAGAAAATTTTGGCCGCCCCTCATTTATATCATGTGGAGCTGGCGGGAATCGAACCCGCGTCCAAACATATTCCCCAAAAGCTTTCTACATGCTTATTTCCTTATTGCTTGTCGGCGATATACAGGAAAAGAACAAACCAATACATCACTTAGCTGGATGTTCTTGAGCAACCGTCACAGCCTTCGGTTACAGCATCCTGTTTTGTTGTTGAGTAGGCGGCGGGGCTTGGTAACAGAACAACCGGCCCGGCGGCCCTAATGACTAACTAATCACTGATTAGGCAGCCATGGCATACTGAGTATTGCCATTTATAGTTTGAGTATTCAAGATTAAAGTGCTGATTACACAATGCACTGCATGCTTACACTTTCAAAGACCTATGCTGTCAAAACCAGGACAGCCCCATATTTTCAATCGGCAAATGTTTATTGCTTATTGCAAATTGCAAATTTACTATTTTCCCCACCCAAACCAGTCATTACCATTTGCATACAGCATGAGCCCCAGCAATAATATCATGCCGGCCATCTGTGCATACTCCATGAACTTTTCATTTGGTTTTCTGCGGGTGATCATTTCATATAATGTAAACATTACGTGTCCGCCATCCAAAGCCGGTATCGGCAAGAGATTCATGAAGGCAAGTATGATAGAAAGGAACGCAGTGATATTCCAAAATGATTCCCAATCCCACACAGGATTAAAGATCGATCCGATCGCTTTAAATCCACCGACACCCTTGTAGCCGCCCGTTTTAGGATTAACGATTTTTTTAAACTGCTCATAATATTCTGAGAGCGTGGTTCCCGTTTTTCTTATACCTGCAGGGAATGCAGCTAAAAATCCGTACTTCTTCACGTTCCATTTCAGCCAGCCCAAACTATCCATCTGCTCGTAATTTGGTCCAACGCCGTATTGATAAAATCCAAGCCTCCCTTCCCCATCCACCTGCGCTTTAAATTGTACTTCCTGTTTGTCCCGCAAAACCGTTAGCAACACTTCTGCATTTTTTTTCTCCGATAAATTATTTTTTAATTCATCGAAAAACTGAAACCGTACAGAATCTACACCTATTATCTGATCGTTTTTCCGCAGGCCTGCTTTGTAGATTTTGGAGGTGTCTGGTATGACAAATGCTATGGCAGGCACTCTCGGTTCTATAAGAGTGATTCTGCCCCTTTTTTTGTTTTCGATCAGTTGACCCAGCAAATCTTCAGGGATCTTGATATCAAGGATCTGACCGTTCCTGTCAATAGTTATCTTTTCATCAGATACGATCATTTTCTTTAATGTCTTTTCAAAATCATCAACAGGCACACCATCCACGGCAATAATCTTATCCCCGCTTCTCAGGCCGATCTTATGTAATGTGCTGTCGGTTACCTGGATGCCATATTTTAAAGATTTTGCGGGGATCTTCTTTTCTCCCCAGATCATTAATACAAAAGCGTAGATAACAAAAGCCACCAATACGTTCATGATAACACCACCAAGCATCACAATAAGGCGCTGCCAGGCCGGCTTACTCCTGAACTCCCATTCCTTTGGCGGCAGTTTCATCGCTTCTTTATCCATACTCTCATCTATCATACCGGATATCTTTACATACCCGCCCAGTGGCAACCAACCGATACCATATACTGTATCTCCCACTTTCTTTTTCACCAATGCAAACCAGGGATCAAAGAACAGGAAGAATTTTTCTACCCGGCAGCCGAACCAGCGTGCAGTAATGTAATGTCCGAATTCATGCAATATGACCAGGATAGATAAAGCAAGTAATAATTGTCCAACCTGTACTCCTACTGATGCCCAGTTAATAGCTAATAATACCATATATAAACTGCTAAAAGTCTTTAATTAAAAATAATCTGCAAATATCCGGGAAATATGAGACTTAAATAAGCCAGTCATAAATTATTTGAAATTCTTAGGGAATTGCTTTTTTGCCAAATCAGCAAGCTATTGATCAAAGCCGGATAAGATCGGCGGCAAAGTTGCGGGCCTCACCATCACTGTCAAAATATTCTTCCAGCGTTGGCTTTTCGATAAAAGGTATTTTCTGCATCGTTTTTTCCACTACATCCGTCATATCCAGGAAATTGATCCTGTTGCGCAGGAAAGCATATACAGCTATTTCATTGGCCGCATTCATTACAGCAGGAAGATTACCCCCCTTATACAGCGCCTCGGTTGCCAGCGCCAGGTTCCTGAATGTTCTTATATCGGGTTCTTCAAACGTGAGTGTACTTACCTTTTTAAAATCATATCTTGGAAACCCGTTAGGTATTCTTTTAGGAAACGCCAGCGCATATTGAATAGGCAATTTCATATCCGGCAATCCCATCTGTGCTTTAATGCTTCCATCCTCAAACTGCACCATACTGTGAATGATACTTTGGGGATGTACCACCACCTGTATCTGTTCAGGCTTCAGGTTGAATAACCATTTTGCTTCTATCATCTCCAGCCCTTTATTCATCAGTGTAGCTGAATCAATAGTGATCTTGGCGCCCATGCTCCAGTTAGGATGCTGCAATGCATGTTCCCTTTTTACATTCACCAGGTAATTGGGTTTGCGGCCAAGAAAAGGGCCGCCGGATGCGGTTAATACTATCTTCTCGATCTTATTTCTTGTTTCTCCCACAAGGCATTGAAAAATGGCTGAATGTTCGGAATCAACAGGAATAACCGGTACCCGGTTTTCTACCGCCCTGCGCATCACAATATCACCCGCTACCACTAATGTTTCTTTATTAGCCAGGGCAATAGGTTTTCCAATCCCAATAGCTTTTAAAGTAGGCCTTAGTCCTGCGTAACCAACAATACCAGCCAGCATCAGGTCATAACAATCAATAGCAGCTACTTCTTCTAATGCTTTTTCACCTGCAAAAACTTTTATCTCAGTTGAAGAAAGTTCGCTCTTTACTTTTTCGTATTTTCTTTCATCAGCAATAACAACCATATTAGGGTTGAATTTCAATGCCTGTTCTATCAGCAGTTCTTCATTGCTGTGTGCCGTTAATATTTCCGCAGAAAATTTGTCAGGGTTACCGGCGATCACTTCCAGCGCCTGTGTGCCGATGGAGCCGGTGGAACCAAAAATAGCGATGCGCCGGATACCTCCATCGCCTAAAAAAGATTTGGCTGTTGCAGCTTTTGTATATTGTTGCTCACTCATTTTTTTCAATCTTACATGAAACGAATACACTTCATATTTCTTAACTACAGACTTCTTCCTTTACTTATCCGCCCATTTTAGCAGGTCATCCGCTATTTTTCTATCATTACTCAGCCTGGGAACTTTATTTTGCCCCCCCAATTTACCAACAGATTTCATGTAATCAATAAATCCGTTTTTACGTACCGCCCTTATTTTCAATGGAGTTAGAATATTCCCGTTGATCAGGTCGCCATAATACACATTTTTGTTTTGCAATGTTTCGTCCAGTTTCCTGGCAAACTCCTGCATATTGGATGGTGTATTTTCAAATTCAATGAACCATTCATGGTATGATTTACCTTCTCCTTTACTTACAAAAGGAGCTACCGTAAATTCAGTGATATGAACATTCTCTTCCTTTGCCGCTTTTAACAGGCTATACTCTACTTCCTCTCCTATCACATGTTCCCCAAAAGCCGAAATAAAATGTTTTGTCCTGCCAGTGACTAGAATGCGATAGGGATCTGTAGAAAGAAATTTTACTGTATCACCAAGATTATATCCCCACAGGCCTGCATTGCTGTTAATGATCAATGCATAGTTCTCACCCACTTTTACATCACGCAGTGACAGCCGTGGCGGGTTATTATTAAAAATCTCTCCTGCCGGCACAAATTCAAAGAATATCCCGCTGTTGGTGTTCAGCAATAGCCCTTCAGCATTTTGTGAATCCTGGAAAGCAAAGAAGCCTTCACTTGCCGGGAACAATTCAATCGTATCAATTTTTTTCCCGATACTCTCAAACAACTTTGCCTTATAGGGTTCAAAATTTACTCCTCCCTGCACCATCAAATTGAAATTGGGAAATATGTCTGCTATTTTCTTTTCTTTTCTTTTTATCAATTCATCAAAATACATCTGCATCCACGGCGGTATTCCACTGATAAGCGTCATATTCTTATCCATCGTTTCATCTACTATCTTGTTCAGCTTTGTTTCCCAGTCTTCAATACAATTGGTTTCATAAGAAGGAAGTTGGTTCGTGCGCAGGTAACTGGGTATATGATGATTCACTATACCACTTAACCTCCCGGTGGGTATATCGCCTATTCTTTCCAGTTCAGGTGACCCGGAAAGAAAGATCATCCGGCCATCGGCAAATTTGGAATTGCCCGTCTCAGCCATATAGCAAAGCAGCGCATTACGGGCCGTATTGATATGATTGGGGATGGAATCTTTAGTGATCGGGATATACTTAGTACCGCTGGTAGTACCGGAGGTCTTGGCGAAATAGATAGGCCGGCCTTTCCAAAGTACATTATGCTTACCTTCTTTAATCTGGTTGATGAAGGGCTTCATTTCCTCGTAATCCCTGATTTGAATAGCTTGCCTGAATTCTTCATAGGTATTCACCTGGCTCAAACCCGCCTCTTTACCAAATTCAGTGGTACGGCCTGTTTTGATAAGTGTTTTGAGGATAGTTTCCTGGTCGGCAACGGCTGTAGCCATCCCTTTACGGATACCTTTATATATATATGAAGCGAATGGCTTGGCTAGAAATGACTTGATTTTCATGATTTCAGCTATAAAAAGGCCAAAAGACCCGTCCGAATGGCGGCAGAATAAGTTAATTCATAACAGGTTTCAGCCGGGGCGGGCCTGCAAATATAAAGGAAAGGGCAGGCAAACTACCCCATGAAACTGTTATAAAACTTTGATTTTCCGTTTGCCGGTTAGAAACTTTCCCTTACTTTTGCATCCCTAATTTCAGATTATGATAGCAGTAATAAAAATCGCCGGACAGCAGTTTAAAGTAGAAAAAGACCAGACCTTATACGTCCCTCACCTGGCAGGTAATGCCGGTGACCAGGTTGACCTGGAAGTATTGCTGACCGCTGCCGATGGAAAGTTATCTCTTGGCTCTTCAGTAAAAGGAACAGTAAGCGCCGAGATACTGGACCATGTAAAAGGTGATACGGTGATAGCCTATAAACAAAAAAGAAGAAAAGGTTTTCACAAAAAGAAAGGTCATCGCACTGCTTATACAAAAATCAAAGTAACGGGTATTGCTTAAATAACAAATCATAAATCCCAAATCCCAAAGTTGACAGATTGGAATTTGGAATTTTAATTTTAAAAATTTCATTTTATGGCACACAAGAAAGGTGAAGGCAGCGTAAAGAATGGTCGTGATTCACAAAGCAAACGACTTGGTGTAAAGATCTTCGGTGGTCAGGCTGTTATTTCCGGTAACATTATCATTCGTCAGCGTGGTACTGTTTATCATCCCGGTAAGAATGTTGGTGTTGGAAAAGACTTTACTTTATTCGCATTAAGTAATGGTGTTGTTGAATTCCGTAAAGGAAAAAAAGACAGAACTTTTGTTTCTGTTACTCCCATTGAAGCATAAGCTTTTTTTACATTAGTTGTTATTTTGGGGAAAAAACTTGGGTAATATGAAATAATTATTACTTTTACACCCGTTAACCCATTTGCTAAACATTAAATTCTAAACAAAATGGCAACTAAGAAAAAAGTAGCGAAGAAAAAAGTAGCTACAAAAAAGAAAGCAGCTCCAAAGAAAAAAGCTGTTAAGAAAAAAGCTGCAAAAAAGAAATAAGTCGAAAATTTCTAAGCTTATAGGAAAGTCCCGCATGATGCGGGACTTTTTTTTATGCCGTCCACCTCACCCCTAACCCCTCTCCGGAGGAGAGGGGAAAGTATTAAATTGCATCTATGAATAATAGCGCCATCGCTGATAACTTTTCACTGCTCGCCAAACTGATGGACATCCATGGCGAAAACCCGTTTAAGACGAAAACCTACTCCATAGCGGCTTTCAACATAGATAAGCTGCCCGTGCAATTGAATGAAACACCAAGGGATAAATTATTTTCTATAAAAGGAATTGGGGAAAGTGTAGGGAAAAAAGTAGTTGAAATGCTGGACACCGGCAAGCTGGAAGTATTGAATGAGATCATTAATAAAACACCGGCCGGTGTAATAGAGATGCTGAATATAAAAGGCATCGGTCCGAAAAAAATACATATGATCTGGAAAGAAATGGAGATTGAATCCATTGGTGAGCTCTTGTATGCATGTAATGAAAACAGGTTAACACACTTCAAAGGTTTTGGAGAAAAGACACAAATCAACGTACAGGATGCCATTGAATTTTATTTGCAGAACCAGGGGCATTTCCTGTTTGCGCAGATAAATGAGGTGGTTTTCTCTCAAATTGACGCCTATCTTAAAAAAATATTTTCGGAGAATAAGGTAAGGGTAACCGGCAAATACAGGAGACAGGAATTAACGATTGAAGAATTGGAATTTATAGTCTTAGAAACCATCGAAGTTATAAAACCAAAATTTCAAACTGCACAACCACCTGAATTATTAGAAGAAACTGAAACCAGTATTTTATATAAACTAAAAAACGGTTTGAAACTCCGGCTTTACTTTGGTGGAACAAACAGGGCGCAGCAATTATTCAATACAACCGGCAGCGTTGAGTTTTTGGAAGCATTTCAAAAAACATACCGGGATTTAAACTATAAAGGCGATGAAACGGATGATGATGCAATTATTTTTCAGAAAGCAAAGATCCAATACATCCCGCCCTATCTTAGAGAATCGGCAGGCATTATTGAAAAAGCAAAAAATAATACATTACCTGAAGTGATACAACCCGGCGATGTAAAGTCAGTCATACATAGTCACAGTAACTGGAGCGATGGCGCCACTACGATTGAAGAAATGGCGAATGAATGTATCAAAAGAGGTTTTGAATACCTTGTTATCTCAGACCATTCCAAAGCCGCGGCCTATGCCAACGGGCTGACGGAAGAACGGATAAAGGAACAGCACAGGTATGTGGACGGTCTTAACAGCAAACTAATGCCGTTTAAGATATTTAAGAGCATAGAATGTGATATCCTGAATGATGGCACTATGGATTACAGCAATAACATCCTGTCCACTTTCGATCTGATCATTGCTTCAGTACACAGCAACCTGAAAATGAATGAAGAAAAAGCCATGGCCCGCCTGGTAAAAGCCATTGAAAATCCCTACACTACTATTCTGGGTCACATGACAGGCCGCTTATTACTCAGCCGCAACGGTTACCCGCTTGATCATAAGAAGATTATTGACGCCTGCGCCACCAACCATGTAGTGATAGAACTGAATGCGCACCCCCGCCGCCTTGATATTGACTGGAAATGGATTGACTACGCAATGCAAAAAGATGTTTTACTTTCTATTGACCCGGATGCACATGCTTTGGATGGATATAATGATATAAAATACGGAGTAATGGCAGCGCAAAAAGGCGGGCTGACTAAAGAAAAGAATCTGAGTAGTTTTCCATTGAAGGAGTTTGAAGAGTTTTTGGAGAAGAGGAGAAAGTTGAAGGGGATATAATGATAGCTGGATTTTCAAATTTCGGTAATTCAAAAAACAAACAGGTAGTTGCTGTAATATAAAAGTTGAAAAATTGTAATTTGGGATAACCCATACTTCCTACTTTTGTCAACTACCGAATAAGAAACAAACAATTAAACAAAGATAAAATGACCTGGGATAATTTTTTCATAGTTCAGGCCGGAGCCGCCGGAGTGCTTACCGGTTTAATTTTTGTAGCAGTATCCATCAACCTGGCCGGTATCCTTGCCGCTCCTTATTTACCCAATCGTGCCCTGCAGTCTCTGACACTGCTGCTGAACATCTTAATAATATCTTCATTGATGCTGGTGCCGAAGCAATCTTTGACCCTGATCGGCATTGAAGTGCTTGCAGTGGCCATCGTTCTATGGGTCATCACTTTCAAATTTGCCTTTTCTATGCTGCGTAACACCCCTGCCGAGCATAAAAAACATTCACGCATTAATCTTCTCTTTACTCAAATCTCTGTTTTACCTTTTCTTATTGCTGGGATTAGCATTTTCTGTTGTGGTGAAGGGGGATTTTATTGGTTTGTTCCGGGAATGCTCTTTTCTTTTTCAAAGGCAATCGCAGACGCCTGGGTTTTACTGGTGGAAATTCACAGATAGCTATTAAGTAACCCAGTTATATTCACATAGACGCAAGCAGCTATAGTAATTCAAAAAATACTTAGTGAATATCTTTTCCGGCTGAATAATATGGAACAACAGAATAAACAATGAGCTTTTATTTATACATTTAATCCCGGTTGCTCGCGGGCCTTTTCTGCTAAACCAAACCAGGACAATTAAATATGAAAACAGCCATTATTCAATCCATCCTTCACTTTGCTGTGCTATCTGTATTTTTTCTTTTGGCCTGCAGGCAAACAAAACGAATGCCTGTAAAGGAAATGGCTTTGTTCATCCTTGTAGTTGTACTGGACAATATCATTTTAATGAAGGCCCCTCAACCCGCTTTTATGGATGGCTTATCCCAACCATGGATCGCTAAAGCGCTTGAAGCCATCCTGGCCATCGCATTTATTTTTATTTACAGGAAAATATCTTTTAAAGAATATGGCTTCACCTCAACCATGGAAAAGGGTTCTTTAAAACCCATTATCATTGTTCTTATTGCAGTTACGGTTTTGGTAAACGGGGTGCAATACCTGTCTAAAGGATTTGCAGGTTCCGATACCGAAACGCTGCTATACCAGGCTACCATGCCGGGAATAGCACAGGAATTAATTTTCAGGGGCGTACTCCTTGGATTATTAAATAAAGCGTTCGGAAAAACCTGGAAAGTATTTGGGGCTAATATAGGCTGGGGCGTTATTATTACTTCTGTTCTGTATGGGTTAATACATGGACTGTTTGCTGATACCAGTTTTGATATCCAGGTTGCTCTTACAAAAATAATAGTAACAGGGCTTATAGGTTTTGTACTGGCGTGGGTAAAAGAAAGAAGCGGCAGCCTGGTCCCGGCAATTTTAGGACATAACCTGCTCAATTTTATAGGTTCTTTATAAACAAATAAGGTTCTTACATTGTGGGAGGGATTTTATTGTTATCAGCAACACGAGCAGAATTCATGTCAGGATATTCAGCAAATTGCAGTGATACACGACAGAACAACCATCAACATTGCGGGATTTTATTATTAGATTTGTTACAGAATGACTGTACTTGATACACATATAAAAGACATCCGCCAGCTTTGTTCAAACCACAAGGTCAAAGAACTCTATGCGTTCGGGTCAGTGCTTTCTGACCAGTTTAATCAAAATAGCGATATTGACCTGCTCGTAAATTTTGAACCGATTGATGTTTCCCAATATGCTGACAATTACTTCGATTTCAAATTTTCTTTGCAAAAGATACTGAACCGGCCTATTGACCTGCTGGAAGAAAAAGCTATTAAAAACCCTTATTTCAGGCAATCCATAAATCAGCAAAGGCAACTTATTTATGGACATTGAAATCAAAACCTGGCTGTACGACATCCTGAATGCTATCACTGAAATTGATAGCTTCTTTAGTGACAGGCCAAAAGAATTTGCAGCTTATCAAAATGATTTACGAACAAGAAGGGCCGTGGAAAGAAACATTGAAATCATTGGCGAGGCCATGAACCGTATTTTGCAAAGAAATGATACTATTGAACTGGCCAATTCAAGAAAAATAGTGGATACAAGAAACAGGATCATTCACGGCTACGATACCGTTTCTGATGACATTATCTGGGGAATTGTAATAAACCACTTACCCGGACTAAAATCAGAAATAGAAAAATTGCTTAATGAGTAAGAGCCTTCATTCCACCAGCGGCAACTCCACATGAAACGTAGAACCATTTCCCTGCTCTGTTTCAAACCATATCTTTCCCTTTGTCTGCTCTATGATGCCTTTTACCATAGCAAGCCCCAAACCGGTGCCGGATGATTTGGTAGTAAAATTGGGAGTGAAGATGCGGGATTGCATATCGGGGGGGATACCTTCTCCATTATCCTTTATGCTTATCCTGATTGATCCATTGAATAGTTCTTCTCTTACTTCTAAGCGGCAATTTTTCGCGCAGGCTTCAATAGCGTTGGTGAAAAGATTGGTGAAGAGCCGGTTCATCTGTGTTTTATCAGCTTCTATCCACACCTGCTGGTGTATAGGATACCAGGCGAATTCAACCTGCTCATTCATCTGGAACAACTCTTTCAATTGCCGGAGAACATCATGCAGATCAAATTTTTCTACATTGGTGATACCGATATTGGCAAACTGTGAAAAGTCAGCCGCTATCTTAGCAAGGTGATCAATCTGCTCCACCAGCGTAGTAGCTACGCTGCTGGAAAGTTCTTTTACATTAGGCTGGTTGCTGTTAATGGATTTTTGCAGGTACTGGATACTTAGCTTCATCGGTGTCAGCGGGTTCTTGATCTCATGCGCTACTTGCCTTGCCATTTCCCGCCACGCCCCTTCTCTTTCTGTTTTGGCCAATGCAGCCGCACTCTGTTCCAGTTTATTCACCATCTTATTATATTCCTTAACCAGTTCCCCAATCTCATCATTCCGGTTCCATACTATCTCCTCATTGATCTTCGCCAGGTTCACTTCTTTCATTTTATCGCTGATCAGGGAGAATGACCGGGTGATACGGTTAGTAATAAACAAAGCGATAAGACCGGCAATTAAAAATATAAAAGCATTCAGGTTGATAATGGTAACTATGAAATTGGATATCTCCTGGTTCAGCTCCTGTTCCGAAGTAAAATAAGGGATACTGAGATAAGCATAAATATTTCCTGTTTCATTATCCATCACCGGCGCATATACGCTGAGGTAAGCAAAATCAGCAATGTATTCCTCCTGCACCCACTCCACCTGGTTCAGCCTGTTCAAATGATAAAAAGCGGTAGGATCAATTTTTTTACTCAATACACCTTTTTCATACACATTAGGCTCGGAGGAAACCTGCAGGTCGCCCCTGAGGTCATATACATTCACGTCCACCCCGTGAATATCGGATACTTCATCCGCCAGTTGCTGCAGGCTGAAATTAGACACCGAATCATACAAGGTTAGCACATCATCAAATGTCTTATGATCGCCGATCTTCTTTTCCATTTCTTTCACCATGATCTTCATGGTGCGGCTCAGCTTATCACTGTTGGTCCTGTTGTACCGGCTTATAAAAAAAGAAATAGTCGCGACACCGATGATAGTAAAAGAGAATATGCTGATGAAGATGATGGTACTGTGCACCTGGGTACGGATATTCAGTTGCAGCAGCTTGCGGAAACCTCTCCAGTTATACCCTGTTCTTAAAATAAAGGATATTAACTGCACCAGTGTGATAAGAAAAAGGAAAGAGCAGAATAAGTAAGAGAAAAGTGTAATGGACTCGATAATAGTATCCCGCTTGCGCACCATGATCACCACTTTTTCATTACTGGCCCTGTACCACATTTCATCAAAACCCCCTGTTAACACCCTTTTAAATTCATCTCTTGGTATTTGTTTATCCGTAAGCCGGGTAGGAAAAGAATATTTATCAGAACGGGAGACCAGCTTTTTTTTACTATAGATAGCATACGAATAGATAGGTGAGTTTTCCGGGTCATTCTTTTTGTATTGTTTGAACAATACAGGAAAGAGCGCATCACTGCTGTAATTTTTGGGGTTGGAAATAATAAAAAAAGAGCCAAGCTTATTACCGGATGTGTCACGCATGATCCGCTCTGTGATATACGTGAACTTTTCAAAGGAAGTTTCATAATAGAACAGGTCGGGTGTCCCGGTAGCTTTTGCCTGCACATTGACGATATTATTCAATGTTTCATACGTAGTAACGTCTTCATTGAATATGGGTTTGCCGGTTGAATCATAAATATACAGGCGGGTATCATATTTATTCAGATAGCCCTTGTAGTTGCCCGTGATGATGCTATCTCTTAAAAGTTTGCCACCAGCACTGTCCGTAAAGCGGTAAAAGTTATCGGACAGGAAATCATTATCCAGGTACTGAATGGCAATGCTCATCAGTCTTTCGCTGGAAGGATCCATTTGTACCGCCAGCTTCTCCGCAAAAAATTGCCGCTTCTTCCACTCCGCTTTTTTATTTTCAGCCAGCATGATCATGGAAATAGATACGGAGAACACAAATATCCAGAAGAGGATACCTGCAATATTGATCCGGATATTGTAAATGATCAATCCACGCCGGTTGACTAACCACGTATAAAGCAGCAGCCATGCCAGTACCGGTATGTAAAAAAGTACAGTAGGATCTCCTGAACGAACAGTCAGGTAAACAAGACCAGCGAAGCCTATTGCAAAATAGATCGGCCAGGTATTTTCTTTGAACAGCGGGAAAATGATACGAAAGAGTATCTGGGTAAAATAATAATAGGCTAAAGAGAGGCAGGCCAGCACGATAAAACCCACGACCGAGTAACTGTTAAGACTGAAGAAATCCGTTACGTCAAATGATATTTTTGAATCGGCTACAATACTGCGGATGACGGATGAAAGAATAAAAGTGGAATAGATAAGCAAACACAGTGAAATGATACCCGTCACCCACCTGAGCCATAAAGGCATTCGGCTGCCTATGATCTCCGCACGCTGCACTTTGCCCCATGCAAATAATACGAACCAGCAAAATAAAAGCGAGTTGAAGAGAAGATCACCCAATGAACGTTGTATAATATTAGCGCCATAAATACTCGGATCAAATAACTCAAACTGGCGAAGATTCAATAATGACGGGAACCAGTAAGTAACCACCCGGATAACGAGCAGGGACAAACCCAGGAAAGCTATCCCCTGCCAGATCTTCCTTCTTCTTGTTAATGATTCTGCAAATGAATGAATAAGCAGCAGTAAAAAAATAATACCCCCGAGCCTCAGCCATAAGGTGAGCCTGCTGTTATAAGGTACTGCGCCGGAGGCCTTTTTATCAAGGTAAAAAATTGTCTTTCCCGATAAAGTAACGGGAAATGAGGTTTCAACTTTACTGATCACTACCCGCTGATCAGCCGTATTGCTAAAAAAGAAATGTTTGGGGAGATAGTCTGTATTGAGAAAGAAATCGGATTGTACCGGGATCAGGGCATAAGCCACTACAGTATGTTCACTATATTGAATTGACCGCTTGATCACAAAATAATGCCCGTTCAAAAGATCCATAAAGCTTTCAAAATCGCCATCGGCATAGGTTTCCGGTGGGGGCAGTATCAGCTGGCTGCTCCAAAAGTTCATGGACAGTATCCCATCATTACTGACAGTATATAAAAAAATACCATAGCGCCTCGCTATGACAGACTCAAATTCTTTTCCAGATTCCGCATTCCTGATAAGTTTGAGTACAAGGGAACTATCGCTGAGAAATTCATGGAAGTTTTGCTGTTTATCCTCGAGGTATTCTTCAGCATATTTTTTTTCAGTTACGATGGAAGTCCTGTCAGTATATATTTTATTGAAAACATAAGAAAGGGTGAAAAGTACAATCGCCGCTATCAGCAAACCAAGTTTCCAGAAAAAGTTATTTCGTAAGAGGGGCTTCACTTATTGGCCTTGTTGTTTAATGCTGTTCCAGATGGCATCCATTTCTTCGAGTGTCATAGTATTAAGTTCTTTTCCGCTGACCAATGCATGTTGTTCCATCTGTGTAAAACGGTGGATGAATTTCTTGTTGGTTCGTTCCAGCGCATTTTCGGCATCAAGCTGCAAAAACCGTGCATAATTAATAAGGGAAAACACCAGGTCGCCAAACTCCTCCTCTATTTTATCCTGCTGCCCGGTGCCTATCACTTCTTTTAACTCACCCATTTCTTCTTCTACTTTTTCCCATACCTGCTCCCGGTTATCCCATTCAAAGCCCACTTGCTTAGCTTTTTCCTGTAGCCGCATGGCTTTTACTGTAGCTGGCAGCGATTGCGGCACACCCCCTAATACTGACTTTTTCCCATCCTTTAGTTTAAGCTTTTCCCAGTTTCTTTTAACATCCTCTTCATTATTTACTTTTACGTCTCCGTAAATATGGGGATGGCGGTAAATTAACTTTTCCGAGATACCCTGTATTACTTCTTCCAGGGTAAACTGGTTTTGTTCGCTTCCGATCTTTGCATAAAAGAGGATATGCAATAAAAGATCACCCAATTCTTCTTTTATCCCTTTCCAGTCTTTTTCTGTTATGGCATCAGCCAGTTCGTAGGTTTCTTCAATGGTTAGTTGCCGCAGCGATTGAACGGTTTGTTTTTTATCCCAGGGACATTTCTCTCTCAACTCATCCATGATACCCACTAATCGCAAAAAGGCTTCTGGTAAATTTTGTTGTTGCATACTGCTGGATTAAATCCTGTAAAGTGTAAAAATTAAGAACACGGCAAAGAGAAGGCTAAGGAAAATAAGGCAAAGGAAATTAAAGAGAATGAATTTAACCATCGTTTTGAAAGTGCCCTGCCCATAAAAATTCTTCATAGACCTGTATGCGTAGTAAATGCCCATGATCACCAGTATGGCTTGCACAAAATTCCAGATACCCAGGTGCGCAAGGCTATCCAGCTTATCAACCAGGAAAAACAGCAGCATCAGCAAAAAAGTAAAAATATAGAGGTGGATCAGGAAGATGCCGTGATCAGCAAAATAAAATTTCTTCCGGCGGAAATAAAGGAACTTTAGCAATAAGGCATAGAGCGGAAGAGAAACAAACAGCATATAGGGCAAACTATGGATGAATTTCTCAAAAAGATCTTTCCATAGCTGTTGCCTGTTATGCCCATACTTCTGCTTCAGGCCGATACTTTTCCTGTTCAATTGCGTTTTCAGCCAATTGTCCCTTTCGGATGATGGCAATAGTTGCTGGGCCGAATCATAAGCGGCAACAGATGTATATTTATCAGCAGCCTCGCCAAACGAGATACTGGTTCCTTTCTGCTTTTCAACAAGGGTATCGCTTTTATTCTTTTCGCCAATATTTATCAGCCCCAATGCTTTGGTAATATTTAATGAGTCTTCCTTTGTTTTAGCATTTTTATACGCCTCATCGGAAAAATCATTCACTGCTTCTTCCAGCTTATCGCTTTCCACCCAATTATCCAGTTGCAATTCACCATCCTTAAATAAGGAAAAGAAAAAGATAAAAAAAACTGCTGAAGTAAATATATACATCCTCACCGGGTGCAGGTACGATGCTCTTCGCCCGTTGATATATTCTGTTGAAAGAAATCCGGGTTTACGGATCATCCATTTCATACTCGAAAAAAACTTGCCGTCGAAATGGGTGATATCATTGAAAAAATGGGTGATCATTCCCCAGAAACTTTCTTTGGGTTCAATATTCTCCTGCCCGCAGATATGACAATATTTCCCATGCACCAGGGTGCCGCAATTGAGACAGTTCTTTTCTTTTCGCTCAGGTGAATGGGACACTGTAAATTTTTCTTAAAAATAAGTACAAAAATACAAGTGGGGCTTTGTTTTTCGTTACTGTACAATTAAAGTACTTTTGTCTTTTAAAACAATATCTTCCGGATGAAGAACATACTTCTTTCTGTTACCCTCCTTATTTCCATCTGCCTGCATGCCCAATACTATTACAACGATATAATAGGTACACAGGAGATTAATGGCAAGATGAAAACATATAATGCTGCCAAAGTACAATCCGTAACGGCTGCCGGTTATGATGCCGGTGGCAAAAAAACAACTGATTTTAATGAATGGCAGGATGTACAGTCCGGCGGATCCCTATTAAAGACCACTACCCGCAACGGGCAAAACGTAACCCGTACATATTACCAGTTTGATAGTAAAATAAGGCTGGTGAATGCCCGGGATTCGTCAGGGGATATACAGAGTATCACTACCTATAATTATGATGCAGGCGACAGGCTGGTGGCGATTAAAACCAGCACCAGCGATTCGAAACAGGATTTTAATGAAACGGAAGAACGACAGTGGCAATATACACCGGCAGGAAAGCCTGAAAAAATGTGGCGTATCCTGAATGGTAAAGACACCACCGGGTACATATTTTCTTTGGATGAAAAGGGGAATGTAGCCGATGAGCAGTTGCTGCGAAGGGCTGTTGGTATTGACCCGGTTTACTATTATTATGATGACAATAACCGGCTCACCGATATTGTACGTTATAACAAAAAGGTGAAGCAACTGTTGCCCGATATCATGTTTGAATACGATGACAGCAAACGGACTATTCAAAAAACCATCGTTCTGTCAACTACTAACCGTGACTATATTATGTGGTTGTATATACATGATGATAAAGGATTAAAAACAAAAGAGGCCCTTTTTAATAAAGATAAAGAGCTCAGGGGCCGGATTGAATACACATATAACTTTGCCCCTTAATGACAATCTTATTAAGTTAAGAAAACATAATGTCATCCCTTCGGGATTTGGAGCCTTACATAGCTGATTTATTACTATACTAATTACATCCCTTTGGGATTAAAACCTCGAAGAAGTGGTATTAATATAGAAATATGATATGAGGTCACATCTAAAACCCCGAAGGGGTGACAGTAGAAAAAGAGCCTGAATCCTAACTTAATGACATTGCCCTTAGCACAGATTTTTCTCCACCATACCCGAACAATCCTGCGGATTGCTTGTCTTACCGTATAGAATATACAGCTTGCCTTGTTTAATTGATAATTCGCCTGTTTTAACATAACAATCATGCGCAGGTTCAGCCAGGGAAAATATCTTTGCGCCGTTCAATACAACACTTACTTATGAAGAAAATCTTATTCGCCTTTTTTGCATCCTCATTTTTTCTTGCTTCATATACACAGCAAAAGCCTGCACCAACGTCAAACAAATTCACCCTTAGCGGTACCATCAAATCAAAAGCAAAAGGAGAAACCCTGATCGGGGCCAGCATCCGTGCAGGCAATACAGGAGCCTTCAGCAATGAATACGGTTTTTATTCCCTCACGTTAGAAAAAGGCAACTACACGGTAGAATTTTCCGCTATTGGTCAGCAAAGCAAAACAGAAGAAATTATCCTGGAAAAAGACATTAAGTTAAACATCTTCCTGGACGATGAAGTAAAGAACCTGGAAGGGGTGATCGTTACCGCTCAATCCAAAGGCAGAAGTATCAGCAGCCCGCAAATGGGAGTGGAAAAACTTTCTACCAAAGAAATAAAAAACATACCTGTACTATTTGGTGAAAGGGATATACTGAAAACGATACAATTATTGCCCGGTATCAAATCAGCAGGCGAAGGGAACAGCGGCTTTTTTGTTCGTGGTGGCGCCGGTGACCAGAACCTGATCTTATTGGATGAAGCCCCGGTATACAACGCATCGCATTTGCTTGGCTTCTTTTCTACATTCAATTCAGATGCGGTCAAGGATATGACCATCTATAAAGGAGGCATGCCGGCGCAATATGGAGGCAGGTTGTCTTCCGTACTGGATATAAAAATGAATGACGGCAACAACCAGGATTATAATGTAAGCGGTGGCCTTGGGTTGATCTCTGCGAAACTAAATATTGAAGGGCCTGTGCAAAAAGATAAGTCATCTTTTTTGTTAACAGGTCGCCGTACTTATGCGGACATGTTTTTAAAACTATCTAAAGATTCATCCATCAACCAGAATACGATCTACTTTTATGACCTCAATGCTAAACTAAATTACCAGCTAAGTGATAAGGACAGGCTCTACCTCTCCGGCTATTTTGGCAAAGATGTATTAGGTGTCGGTAAAACATTTGGCATTGACTGGGGCAATGGAACAGGCACACTTCGCTGGAACCATATCTTCAACCGTAAACTATTCTCCAATACCTCGCTTATTTTCAGCAATTACAAATACAAAATATCTATACAGAGCGGCGGCGATGATTTTGATATTTTTTCCCGGATACAGGACTGGAACCTGAAACAGGAATTTCAATGGTATGCCGACAGCAGGAATAATGTCCGTTTCGGATTTAATACTATTTATCATACCATCACTCCTGGCGAAGTAAAAGCGTATTCATCCGTCAGCGTTAATTCAACAGCCCTGCAAAAACGTTACTCCTGGGAAAATGCGGCATTTATTACCAATACATGGAAAGCTTCGGATAAAGTAAACGTAACGTATGGCCTGCGTCTTTCATCCTTCAGTGTTTTAGGTAAAGGTGATTTTTACGCAATTGACAACGACGGTAAAGTGATTGATACTTTCAGCTATCAGAAAGGGGAATTTGTAAAAACCTGGTTCAATCCTGAACCGAGAATAGCGGCCAGTTATGTATTCAATACCAATACTTCGGTAAAGGCATCCTATGTACGCAATGTGCAAAACCTGCACCTTGTATCCAACTCCACTTCCTCCAATCCTACTGATAAATGGATAGCCAATACCAATATTATTAAGCCTGAAACCTCAGACCAGGTGTCCATTGGTTATTACCAGGATATTTTCAATAAGGAGTATGAGCTCAGCATTGAAACCTACTACAAAAGCATGAACAACCAGATTGATTACCGTGATGGCGCTGATATATTCGCCAATAGTGATGCCATCGAATCGCAATTACTTTTTGGGATAGGCCGGGCTTATGGTCTTGAATGGCTGCTGAAAAAGAAAGCGGGCAAATTCACCGGCTGGCTGGCTTATACATTATCCAAAACAGAAAAAAAGATCAACGGCATCAATAACAATAAAT
Source organism: Chitinophagales bacterium (assembly GCA_015654695.1). GTDB lineage: Bacteria > Bacteroidota > Bacteroidia > Chitinophagales > Chitinophagaceae > VBAT01. The sequence continues at coordinate 129,745 of JAATGJ010000132.1, forward strand.
GGTACAATGCCCGCCAGGATAGGACACATGAAGTGGCTGTTGTAGCCTCTTACCAGCTCAATAAAAAATGGACGGTATCCGCCAACTGGGTTTTCTATACCGGCGATGCTGTTACTTTTCCCGCAGGCAAATACCGCGTCAATGACCGTACCGTGTTTTATTATACCGAACGGAACGGTTATCGCATGCCCGACTACCACCGGCTTGACTTAGGTGCCACCTGTATATTAAAACAAAAGAAACGCTTCTCCTCCGAGCTTACTATCAGTCTTTATAATGCTTATGGGCGGGAGAATGCATATACTATTGACTTCCGCGACAACGAAGACGATCCCGGTAAAACGGAAGCTGTACGCTATGCATTGTTCAAATACATTCCATCTGTTTCTTACAACTTTAAATTTTGATCCTATGAAACAATCAATAAAAAAATCATCGGGTAGTTCAGGAATTCTTAGCGTCGTTGCGCCGTTGCGTGAGAAAAAAATTATCTTATATTCGTTCTTATTGATGCTTTTCTTCACCTCCTGCGAAAAAGTAATTGATCTTGACCTGAACGATGCGGAAAAGAAATATGTTGTTGAAGCCGTCATCACCGATCAGCCCGGTACAGCCAAAGTACTGGTAACCCAGACAAAGAGTTTTGATGAAGACAATAATTTTGCCGGCATCAGTGGCGCAACTGTTGTTATTACAGAATCCGGTGGCGGCGCTTTCCCGCTTAGTGAAACTTCGGCCGGAGTATATGAAGCGCCTGGTTTGATCGCCATCACAGGAAAAACTTATGCTCTTACTGTAAATGTTGCCGGCAAAACATTCACAGCTTCATGCACCGTGCCACAAAAAATAAACCTGGATACTATCTATGTCACCAATGAATTCCTTTTTACCGATTTCCGTAAAATCACCAATGTAGAATACAAAGATCCTGCAGGTCGCGGAAACAACTATCGTTTCATACAATATGTAAACAAGTTAAAAGAAGACCAGGTACTTATTCAGAATGACGACTACACGGATGGACGGAATATCAACAGCAAACTCTTCTTTTTCGCCGATGATACTGACAACAGCAAAATAGATAGTGGCGATACAGTAAGGGTTGATATGCTGTGTATTGACCAGGTTATTTTCAAATATTGGTTCAGCTTGGACAGAAGTTCTACAGGCGGCAGCGGCCAGGCTACACCATCTAACCCGGTAACCAATATGCAGGGTGGCGCTTTAGGCTATTTCAGTGCGCATACATTGCAGACAAAGGAGATGATTGTTCCCTGATCGAAAAGGAAAACATAACACTAGTAAATCGAATTTCCGATATTTTTATGGCCTCCTGGGTTAGGTACAGGCAATAGCCTGCCAGTAAACAGTTTCCTGAATTGGCAGTACCATGAGTAAGTGTTTTATCGGAATAATGATTCAAAATGCTATTATTTCAAACACCTCTACCCACCTCACTCCTTCCTTCAATCTCAACCCATACTTCCCAAGTCCATCCTGAATCTTTTCCATACTATCTAATCCTTCACCAAATGCAATATCAATTTTCCCGCTATACCCCGTTTCATCCACTACCAGCCTCCCCGTTGCCTTCAAACTATTCAGCCTGTCCACCAGTATATCCATTTTTCCATTTTTTAAATACGGCTTGTCTTCCCATAACGAATTCTCAATGACTCCTCCTTTTGTTTTTAATTGATCACCTTTATTCGTCCTCACCAATAGCCAACATCTTTGTTCTTGCTTTTTAAACCGTCCATGATAACCGGAATAATTATTCAGCAACTCCAGCATTTTGGGATACAAATCACCTGCCTTTTCCACCGGCACAATTATATCCAGCGTATAAGAAGGAGAAAGCAGTTCCGAAGAATCTTTAACAAGTAACCGTACCTGCCGTTCGCTGATGTTTGCATTAATTCCACGCATGGCCGTTTTATACATATCTAACAGCGATGAATTGGTCATGGCCCGTCCATGTATTATAGTATCGGCACGGCGAGCACGATTGCCACTTGGCAAGCCGTCAAACCAACCTTTTACCAATACTGAATAATTCAAGAGACCGGTTGCAGGCAAATCACCAGTAGAAAAGATAGGTCGCTCAGTATCCTGATCTCTTTTCATTGTAAATGCCGCAGATGTTCCATTTAAGATGGTCCTGATATTTTCAGCTGTTATCACCCCGGAAGAAGTAACAGCTAAGAGCTTTCCATCTTTGATCCATATATAATGCGGGATTAGCTGGTGTCTGAACAACTTGTCAGCCAATGTATCATTCACTGCAGTAGGTAGTTCTAATGGCTTCCCCGTACGGTTTTTCCATTTTTTATAAAAAGCTTCTACTTTGATCACATCATCACCCGTATTCTTTGTATTGATGAGTAGTACCTGCAACCGGTCTTTAAATTCCTGCTGCAGGGAATCGAGTTTGGCAAAGCCCTGAAGACAAGAAGTACACCAGGTAGCCCAGAAATCCAGGATCACTAGATCATTTTTAAGGTCTGACAGTTTTACTTTTTTTGCCGGGTAATTCAGTATGTTTTCAAATTGGATATCGGGCACGGGATCGCCAATGGAAAGAGGCGTTTGTGAAAATACGGTGAAACAGGGACATAGCAGGGCTACGAGAATATAGCGAAATCGCATAGAGTTGAAAGTTTAGATGAATAATATGAATGTTTCAAAATCTCCTGTGAGGAGGAATGAACCTGTGTGGAATGAAATTTTGCGGAGAATCAAAGGTGGCTATCTTTGAATGAGTAAAAAGCGCAGTTAAAGGATACTTTATCCTTATTTTTATACCTTTACCGACAATAGATATGGCAACAAGTACATTAAAAATATTAAGGGAAGTAAATGATTATACGCAGGATTTCATTGCGGAAGATATTTTGGGCATTAGCCAGAATACGTATTCCCGGCTGGAGCAAAATCCATCTAAGATTACTGCGGAACAGGCGCAGAAATTATCAGATTTATATAAAGTGAGCATTGCCAATCTTCTTTCAGAAGCAACACCGGTGATTACTTTTAAAGAGAATGCTATTACCAATAATTCCAATAGCGCAAATGGGTATAATCAAAGTACTACTATTCAGAGCAACGAAAACGAAGTAAAAACACTCAGGGAAGAAATTGAATATCTCCGCAAACAGAATTCAGAATTAATAAAAGTTTTGGGTGAAAGAAAATAATGTACCGGTCTTCAATTCATTTTGCTCAACATTTATTTAATCACATTTGCGGGCATGCCAGCAACTTCCGGGCATTATTTTTTGCTTAAAATGGAATGAAGCAACTGATCATTCTGCTTCTGCAACCGCATTACTTCATCTTTCAACAACTTAATTTCTTCATTTTTAACAGCAACCAGTTGATCATTTTGGTATAAATGGTTCACATACCCACTACTATTTTCAAAATTGCAATGGGTGTAGATAACTGAACTATGAGGAGATGAATTATGGATGAGAAATAATTGCGGGGGCGCCTGGTATAGTTGAGATAGCTTTAAAGCCGTTTCGGCATCAACTGCGTTCAAGCCCACTTCTAAATTTTTATACTCTTCTGCTGAAATCTCAAGCCCTTTTGCAACATTTTCAGGTTGCCAATTTCGAAACTCCCGAAAATAGAATAAGTTAATGCTCATTAATAATATTAATAAATAGCCATCTTAGCTCACGTTAGGATCAAGATCATTAAGAGAAACGTTTAGCGCTTCCGCTATAGCTAAAAGAGTAGTTAGACCCGGATCACCCCGGCCTGTTTCCAATACCCAGACCTGGCTATGAGCTATTTCAGCTATGTCTGCAAACTCACGGGTGCTCAGATTCCTTTCTTTACGAAGCTTTTTTAATTTCTTCCCAAAAGCCTTCAGAATCCTATCATCCCTGTTATTTTTCATTTCTACCGGAAAGTTGAGAGGAAATGAAAAATTTATTGACTTGATATATCAATACATATTAAAATAATAATTAGTTTTAAAGCAGTTTAAGAAGAAAACAACGTGAAAAAAATTTCAACTACGATATTTGAATCGCTTTTTAAAGAGCACTATTCATCACTCTGCTACTTTGCCAACCGGTTTGTTAATGCGACTGAAATAGCCGAAGACATAGTAGAGGAAGCCTTTATCAAACTCTGGAATACATCGCTTAATTCTACCGACAACACCTCTGTAAAAAACTGGCTTTATAAAACAGTAAGAAATACATCACTTGATCACTTAAGAAGAGAAAAGACCAAGGCTGAAAGAAAGTCAGGTTTTGAATACGTCCATCATACAGGAACTGAAACATTCCCCCTTCTCGATATGATAAGGGCAGAAGTATTGCAGGAATTGGATAAAGCCTTGCAAATGCTTCCCGCCGGTTGCAGGAAAGTATTTGATATGTATTATTTCGAGGGAAAGGATATCCAGAGAATTGCAGTTGAACTAAATATTTCAGTTAATACAGTAAAAAGTCATAAAGCCCGTGGATTGTACATCCTCCGCAGTAAACTTAGCCCTCTCCTGCTTTTACTAATCTTGTAATCTTAATAACTTTTGGTGGTTGTTTCTGACCCGTTCAGGTCGTCCCTGCGTCTTAGAGTAAAGATGGGCGACTAATTTCCGTCAAAATCTTTTTACCTTAATAGTATGAAAGTAGAATATAATGATCCCAACGATCAGGAAATGGGTGATGCCCACAGGGCGGCCTACCTGATTGCTGGTTATATCCGCCATACACTGACCGACGAAGAAAGGATTGAACTGGACGAATGGGTAACGGCCAGCGATGATAATATGCGCCTGTTTGCTGAAATGACTGATGAAAAAAATATCGAAAAAGGGCTAAAAGAAAGAAACATTTATGATGCGGACAAGGCGATTGAGCGGCTCAAACTGAAACTACAGTACACCGAAAAGAAAAGACCCGCACAAAAACTTCGTTTTTTATCTTATGGTATTGCAGCCTCCTTACTATTACTGGCAGGTATTTTCATTATTTATAATTATACTAAACCCAGGGATAAACCTGTTGAAATAATTGCAGACGTACCTGATCTGCAACCAGGTGGGGATAAAGCCACCCTTACTATATCCGGTGGTCAAAAGATCATTCTTGATACAGCAAAAGGGAATATTATACAGGAAGGAGATTTTAAAGTCGTCAACATGGATGGCAAGATCAGCTATGAGGGTAAAAGCAGCGAAGCAGAATACCATACATTATCAACTCCTAAAGGAGGCCAGTATAAAATTATCCTCCCCGATGAAACTGCCGTATGGTTGAATGCCGCTTCTTCTCTTAAATACCCCGTTACGTTCACTGGAGCGGAGAGAGTGGTAAAACTGACCGGTGAGGGATATTTTGAGGTAGCGAAAGATGCAACTAAAAAATTTATCGTCAATATTAATAATAAAGGAGAAGCAGAAGTATTAGGCACACACTTCAACGTGAATACCTATGATGATGAAGCTGCTACAAAAATCACTCTCCTCGAAGGGTCTGTAAAGGTCTCCGAACTCACCACTCACCACTCGCAACTCCTCAAACCCGGGCAACAAATAGCGCTTGCCGCCAACGGTCAACTAACAACCAGTAACAACATAGACCCGGAAGAAGTAATAGCCTGGAAAAACGGTTTATTTGAATTTAAAGACGCATCTATAGAAACGATCATGCTCCAGGTGGCCCGCTGGTACGATGTAACTATTATTTACGAAGGAAAAGTGGATTACCATTTTAATGCAAGTATAGAAAGAAAGGTTCCTGTATCTAAACTTTTTCACTTACTGGAACTGACCGAAAGAGTACATTTTACGATAAAGGATAAAACCATCATTGTTAAACCCTAAAACTTATACGCCTATGGCATAATAAAGGCGCCCAATAAAAAAACCGCCTCGTATTGCGGACGAAGCGGCGGATGTATGGGCTCATCAATAATTACAATCTGTGTGGACTGTATCCGCCCGAAAGCGGAACTATTTATTAAATCACCCAAACTAACCAAAGGTATGGAATTCAAAGTTCTTTGCGCTACCCGACAGGGCAATGCATTAAATTACTCAATACGAAAAATCGTATTACTGCTTATGAAGCTGCTTATCCTACTTACTTCCGTTGCCTGCCTGCAGGCCTGGAGCAATGGCCACGGGCAGACCATTACACTATCTGTAAAAGATGCTTCCCTGGAAAGCGTGTTCAAAGAGATCCGGAAACAAAGTGTTTACAGTTTTATTTATACAAAGGAAGAGCTGGCTGGCAGCCGCCCTGTAAGCCTGGAAGTAAAGGCTGCCGGCATTGAACAGGTGCTGGAAATTTGCTTTCTGGAACAACCACTTAGTTATACAATTGAGGAGAAGCATATTGTAATTAAAAGGAAAAAGGAACTTGTCATACAAAATCAGGCCGACTTACCTGAAATTGATATAAAGGGCCGGCTACTAAATGAAAATGGCCAGCCTGTTGAGGGTGTGAGTGTTAGAATCAAAGGTACCAATATTGGAACCAGTAGTGATGTGAACGGAGTCTTTGAACTGAAAAATGTAGATGAAAACGCAACACTTGTATTTAGCGGGGTCAATGTGGAACCGTACGAAATAAAGGTAAATGGTAAAACAGACTGGACGATCAACGTTAAGACAAAAATAGTAGAAGATGAAGGTATACTGTTGAAGGTTAATACAGGGTATCAGGGTATTTCGAAAGCTACAGCTACAGGATCTTATGATGTCGTGAATAAAGAGTTATTAAACCGTCGAATAAGCACGAATATTTTAGATCGCATTGAAAATCTGACTCCTGGAATTTCATTCAGGAACCCTAATGATGGATTGTTAATACGAGGAAGAAGTACAATTTATTCTAATACCGCTCCTTTAATTGTAGTTGATAATTTTCCATATGATGGAGACATCAACAATATAAATCCGAATGATGTAGAAAGTATTGCTATATTAAAAGATGCAGCCGCGGCTTCTATTTGGGGAGCAAGAGCGGGAAATGGTGTAATTGTAATCACAAGTAAACGAGGAAAAACGGGTAAGCCGCAAATAGAATTTACGGCGAATAGCACTTTTCAAAAGCGGCCTGATCTTTTTAATGTTAATGTTATTTCCAGTTCTGACTATATTGACCTTGAAAAATATTTATTCTCTAACGGCTATTATAATGTGGATGAAATCTATAATCGAGTATTAAAAGTTCCAAGGCCTTTTACTCCGGTTTTAGAGTTATTGATAGCAAAAAGAGATGGATTAATACCAGCTACACAAGCAGATTCACAAATTGAAACGTACAAAGCTTTTGATGCACGTAACGATATTAAAAAATATTTATACAGAAGCGCTATTAGCCAGCAACATTCAATTAATATTAGTGGTGCAACTCCCAGTATAAGTTATTATGTGTCCGGAGGATGGGATCATAATCTAGGAATTGGAAATTTAGTTGGAACTCAATTTGATAGAATCAGTTTAAGGTCTCAAAATTCCTTTAAAATAACAAATAGATTTCAAATAGACGCTGGATTAAGCTTTATACAAAGCAATAATCAAAGTGGCAATAATGCTGGGTATTCATTAAATACAGGGAACAAAGGTTTATACCCTTATACCCGGTTAGTGGATAATCAGGGACAACAGCTTGAATTGATTAATAATATGCGGAAAATATTTACCGATACTGCAACTGGAGGGGGGAAATTAATGGATTGGAAGTATCGCCCCCTTCAGGATATCGAATACACTGAAAGTTCAAACAAGATTAGAGATTATCTGATAAACCTAGGCCTAAAATATCAAGTACTCAAAAATTTAGAATTCCAAGTAAAATATCAATATGAAAATTCTTTAACAACCTTACGTAATTTATATACCGAATCTTCCTTCATTGCAAGAAATCTTGTTAATAGCTTTTTTCAGCCCGATGCAGCAAATCAATTTCCTGTTCCAAAAGGAGGTATTCTCAACATAAACAGTGGTGAAATGATTTCACACCAGGGAAGAGCACAATTAAATTATAATCAAATATTTCATCAGATTCATGAATTCAACGCTATTGCAGGTTGGGAAATCAAGGATGTAACTACAATACGTGAATCGAACCGTTTTTATGGATATCAAAAAAAGGGAAGTATTGTAAATCCTGTTATAGATTATACGACTGCTTTTGTGCAATATAATAATAAACGGAGTACGAGTTTCATTCCTTCGGGTCAGGATGTTGATCAGACTTTGCACAGATTTCTTTCCTATTATATTAATGGGTCGTATACCTATGACAACCGATATACAATATCACTTAGTGGCAGGAGTGACGCAGCGAATTTATTTGGAGTTAGCACTAATCAAAGAGGAGTTCCCTTATGGTCTACTGGATTGGCCTGGCAGGTAAGTAACGAAAAGTTCTTTGGTGTGAATTGGTTACCTTATTTAAAGGTAAGAGCCACTTACGGATATAATGGAAATTTTTCGAGGTTAGCAACAGCACTTCCTACTGTTTCTTTTGACATATCTAACAATACACAAGCTATCAGTGCCCAAGTCATGAATCCACCAAATAAGGATCTCCGATGGGAGCAGGTACGAATTTTAGACATCGGACTAGATTTTTCTACTAGGGGAAATGTACTTTCCGGAACAATCGAATATTATGGAAAGCATTCAAAAGACTTAATTGCACCTTCATCAGTTGATCCAACATTTGGAACTTTAACAGGATTCGGTGGTACAGCTTCGGTTTACAGGAACATTGCATCCATGAAAGGCCATGGTTTAGAAATAGAACTGAACAGCTGTAATATCAATAAAATATTTAAATGGTACACAAACTTTATTTTTAGCAGTACTTTTTCAAAAGTGACAGAATACTTGATGCCTGTTTCTTCAAACGGTAGTGTATATTTAAATGCAGGAAGCATCGTTAATCCGACCATTGGAAAACCCGTTTATGCTATGTATAGTTATTATTGGGGTGGGCTTGATGCTGCAACTGGAGACCCTATTGGGTATTTAGGCAAAGTTGTAAGTACAGATTGGTCTTCTATAACGAGTAAAACATCCCTAGATAGTTTGAAATACAATGGTCCAGTCCAGCCTACTTATTTTGGAGCACTAAGAAATACTTTTCGTTTGAAAAAAATTTCGTTTTCATTTAATATAAGCTATAAGTTAGGATACGCTTTTCGAAGTCAAAGTGTAGATTATACATCATTATTCAGCAATTGGACTGGCCATAATCATTATACCAAAAGATGGCAAAATCCTGGTGATGAAAAGAAAACAAATGTCCCCTCATTACTATACCCGGCAGATAATAATAGAGATTACTTCTATACTAATTCAGAAATACTTGTTCAAAGAGGTGATCATATTCGACTGGAAGATGTAAGACTTGAGTACACTATAGATAAGGCTTTATGGCAAAAGCTTCCTGTCAATCAATTAAAAATCTATTGTTATGCAAATAATCTTGGAATAATTTGGACAGCTAACAAATATGGAATGGACCCATACTTTAATAATATACCAAAAAGCGCGAAAAGCATAGCAATTGGGATAAACGTTATTTTCTAAACAAAAAGCTATTTTATGATAAAGAATATTCTTCATAGTTTATTCATACTACAATTATTTGCTACATTAATTTCATGTAAAAAGTCAGAATATCTGGATGCAAATCCAGACCAAAAATTGGTCGTACCGGAGACGTTAAGCGATTTCCAAGCAATACTTGATAATGAAAACTATATGAACGGGAATAGTTCTGTTAACGGTTTAATACCTGAATTTGAAGTCGCAGGATCTGATGATTATTATGCTATTTCTTCAATTACAAGCTTGCCGTTAAATTACGTAAATTTGTATAAGTGGAATGATGACATTTCTCAGTTTAATAGTAATGCATGGGCTTTTAATTATAGAAGTATATTTTATACTAATGTCGTATTAGATGGATTGTCAAAATTGAAAGTGCAATCAGACCAACAAGCTTTATATAATAATATTAAAGGCAGTGCCCTCTTCTATAGATCTTTAGTTTTTTTTCACTTGGCACAAATTTATGCGCCCCCGTTTGATCTGAACACTGCAAATTTAGATTTAGGAATTCCCCTCAAGTTAGGTAGCGATATAAACGAAAAGGTGCAAAGGTCAACATTGAGTCAGACGTATGATAGAATAATAAAAGGTCTCAAAGAAGCCATTCCTTTGTTGCCAGTCACACCTTTATATAAGACCAGACCGTCAAAACCTGCTATTTATCTGCTATTGGCTAAAGTTTATCTTGCTATGAATGATTATACCAACGCTTTTTTGTCGGCAGACTCCTGCTTAATATCAAATGGTTCCTTATTGGATTACAATACATTAAACTCTACAAATCCTTATCCCTTCAGGCGTTTTAATAGTGAAGTCCTTTTTCAGACACTTCTAATTAATAACCCGATAGTACTTTCTGGGATTGCCAGAGTTGATAGCTTGTTATATAATTCCTACTCTAATGATGATTTACGAAAGGATTTATTTTTCCAATATGATCCTGTAAACGGTGGAAATTATTTTAGAGGCAGTTATGATGAATCTTATTATTTATTTTGCGGATTAGCAAATGATGAGGCTTATCTTATCCGGGCTGAGTGTAATGCCAGAAACAATAATACCCGTGATGCCATGAATGATCTCAATGCATTACTACAAAAAAGGTTTAAAACTGGCTTTTTTGTACCTCTTATAGCTGCAAACTCAACAGAGGCCTTGAATAAAATACTTGATGAAAGAAGAAAAGAATTGATTTTTAGAGGAACAAGATGGACTGATTTGCGTAGATTGAATAAGGGCGGGGCAAATATCACGATAACAAGAACATTAAACGGGCAGACCTACACTCTTGCACCAAATAGTTTAAAATATACTTACCTGATACCAACAGAAGTAATTGGGTTCAATCCCAACATGGCACAAAATTTAAGGTAAATGAATATATTTATTAATCTCAAACCTTTTTTAAAAAAAGGGCTGACAGCTTTTGTCAGCCCTTTTGCGATCATTCAATTTTTTAAATTTGAAGCCGTGTAACTACAATAGTTAGTCAATTCACTTGTGCCATTACTTGAAGGGCGGTATTTCCCGTTACCATCTATTACAAAATTAGGAAAAGCCAGCCAGCAAATATTAGTGCTTCCACCACAACTTGAAATAGATTGAGGTGGCTCAGAATTTGGGAATGTTACTGTCACACTTGCACAGTTAGCAAGCGTTTGAATATTTGAAGCTGCAAAATAATAAGTAGCAAACTTATCCTTTTTCGTAATGGGTTTCGTAAACGCACTAAACCCAATAGCCAATGCAACAGCGACAATTCCCAATAAATACTTTCTCATAAAATAAAAATTTATAGTTGGAAGAAATTTTGCCTACTCGTTTTACAGGTTTTCGGCTTCGCCTGTTTTATTGCAATAAAAAATTTATACAACATCAATTCGTTTCTTTCTTTGCTTTTCCAGCCCGGCAGCAATAGCGGCTAACAGAGTAAAAAAAATATTGAACAGCAAATGTTGTTTCCAGGTCAGTTGTTTCAGCACGCCGCCGCAGGAGCATGGAAGGTTTGAAGAAAACACTAACATATATCCGATATAGAGTGTAAACATGATCATTACTGCGAGAGAACTATATAAGCCTGCCAGCCTTGAGAAGGGAATAAATAATAATAAAGAAATGAGCAGTTCAGTAACCGGCAGTATCCAGGCAATAACGGATGCATAATTTTTAATGAGCGGCCATTGCTGAAGTGTGGCTTTGAAAGAAGTGAAGGCCATTAATTTACTTAAGGCTGTATAGATGAACAGGAAAATAAAAGCAGCCGCGACGGAGTTGATAAAAGTTGTTCTGGCCGGAACTCTCATGCAAAAAAGATTTGCTGTAAAGTTCATGGGAATGAAAGTCCCGTTCCAAATATAAGGATGCAGTTAACAGGTATTACTATTATGGAAGCGGGCTACCCGCTGGTAATGAATTATTTCTTTTTCTTTAATGTACCCGGTGTAGTGCGATACACTTTATAGTAAGCTTTGATCAGGTCTGCAGATGTCCAACCAGTCTTTGCCGCCGCTTCTTTTACCAGCATTCCTTCATTGAGAAGGTGGATCGCTTTTTTCAGACGCTGGTAGATCCTGAATTCATGCATCCCCATCCCGTATGCCTTCATGAATATCTTTTTTAGCCGGCTTTCATTGATCCCTGCTTTTTTCGCGAGCTCCCTGGTCAGTAAGTGAACATCTAAATTATCAAGAATGAGCCGCCTGGTAAACTCCGCCTTACGTTTGTCTTCTTCTGACATCTGGATCTCCGATGGATCAAACTGACAATGGATGGCCAGCAGCTTCCAGGTTATATCCCATACCCTGTTTTCAAAATAATTCCGCCGCCATTCCGGCCTGTCGGAAAATTCCATTACATAATGAATATGATCTTCTATCTCCCGGTCAGTCCAGGCTGCAGGGTTTACCCATATATCCGGATCCCTGGGAGGCGGTTTCTGTAAGGATACATTCAGTTCCGGAAAATCTTTTAACAACGATACCGCCAGTTCTTCTGACAGCATAATTTCAAAGCAGGAATATAGTTGCTTTTTAGTAAAAGTGATAGTTGTTTCGGGCCGGTGAGCCTGCAGGATGGTAAATTGTCCCTCTCCTACGTTAATGGCATTGGCATTTTTTATCACCGGTTTGATATGATTGGACACCATGATCAGGGCATGGATCCCGGAGTGATGACTTTGCGCTTCGACTATAAACTCTTCTTTGGTGTGAATAACAGAATAACGGATAATAAAATTGTCACCGTTAAATTCCTGTATGCAAAGATCACCAAACTCTCCGCTGGCAGACAGTACTTCTCCCCCGGAAAGACGCAGGCCCGAAAACTGCCGGGGCAACCCGGAATAAAATTCAAGCGGGCGGTGAGATAAGGTTTCAATGCTCAGGTTCATCACGAAAATCAGGTGTTAACTGACCCTGTTAAGATAGTACAAAAAAATATACATATACCATCTACAGCCCCTTCTGATTAATAAAATTCACCAATGAAGCAGCATTGCGAAGGTTCAGCTTCCTTAATATATTGTATCGGTGTACTTCCACTGTTTTAATACTCAGTCCCGTTTGAATGGCAATTTCTTTGGAAGAATATCCCACTTTTATGTAGTGAATGATATCCAGTTCCCGCGTGGTCAGTTTATTTATATCGGAGAAGACATCTTCAGGCTCCAGGTATTCTTTTGCCACCATATCACATATCTCCCTGCATATATACTTTGTACCAAGATGTACCTCCAGGATAGCTTCTACCAGTTCGGCACAGGAAGAATTTTTGGTGACATAACCTTTTGCCCCAGCCTGTATCATCTTTTTTGCATAACCAGGCAGGGAGAAAACTGAAAGACCTATTATTTTAGAGCCCGGTAAGAATTTTCGTAAGGCTTTAGTGATCTCAATGCCGCTAACTGGTTTCAGGTTGACTTCAACTAAAAAAATATCGCATCCATTTAACTTCGCGAGGTAAATAGCTTCCTCTACATCCGAGATTTCACCGATAACTTGAAAGCGTTGGTCATTGTTGAGTAAACCCGTTAGTGCATTGGTGACCATTCGGTGGTCGTCAATGAACATTACATTGATCTTATCCATGGTGGCTGCCTGTTTTGTGGTTACGGTGTCTTCCAGGGCAGCGATCAAACTATCATTAAACGAACCGATTTTTTATAAATTGTCAATTAACAACCCATAAAGTACACAAAACGCTGGTGCGGTAAATGAAATTTACCATATCAGGGGACACATCCATTGATCTTTACTGGCTGCACAGGAGTAATATTATTTCCCGTTATGATCTTATGGATCTTTGAAATCAAGGGGTATAATGCCGCCCGTGTCTAAAGTAATAGTATTACTATCGCTTCCGTTTGCACTACCTACCTTTTACTATATTAATCGCATTCTAAAAAAGAGAAGGTAAGTAGAAACAAACCTTCGGCTTGTGCTCTCTGCACATGAGAAAATTATATGACACCGAAAACCGGTCAATAAAAAACCTGCCCCTGATCCCGGTCAGGTTTAAATGAGTTGTAGCATATTAACCGGTTACTTCTAACCGTGAACTGATCTACTTATTGTTTTTATCCCCTCACGGGTAGATGGAATTGGTACCCGTCTCGCTTTAAGCGGGATAGGATCTCCAAAGAGCTATTGTAGCACAACATTAAAAGAAACCTCTGTCAGCGACAGGCACTGTTCATCATTACAGACCCGGGAATAGCAGGGTTGTCTTTTGCATATTAATTTCTCTCCTGTATAAAGACGCAGAAACAGTGTTTTAGAACTACGCGGTTTTAATATTTTTTATTTTGTTCTGCCAATTCATCTTTAGATTATAACTTATTTAATAAAAGAAGTTATTTCTTTCATATTATTCATCATGTTATAAAGAAGCTGTCGGGTATGAATCTCCGGGTATGCTGATAGTGCATACGCTTAAGAATTATTAAAAAAATAATTTTATATAGTCTTGTAATTCGGTTTTCATTTTAATAATGGTGTAACCTGTTTAGGGAATCTTGATTTAAGTTTAAACATGATAACCATGCTTCCGGGTTATAATTCTATATAAAGTAATGATCTTCTTGCGGATTATCCCGGCTCCGACAGGTAGCTAAATAATCTGAGATCCAAAAGGGCAGCCCGCTCCGGAAGATGAAATTGTGACTTGAATATGTTCCAGTTAACGGCTATCATGTTATTTAAATAAATCCCCTATCACCACTTCCGACACTATGCGTCCTGTATAGTAAATATTTTTCTTCGCCCCATAAGTTGTGATCATGGTGGGAAAGACTGTTTTCTTCGTTTTTGCTTGTTCTTTGAAAACTTTGATCTTAGTGTCAAGTTCACCTGCATATTTCTTATTGATCACAAATTCATCAGCGGCAAATTTCATTTCACATAAATTAATACAATGGTCCTGCCGGTCTACCAACAAATCAATTTGTACACCGGTTTCACCTTTTTTGGGAATATACCGCCAGCCGGACGCTTCCGTATAAACGCCAGCGATTCCAAGGGCTTGTTTGATCTGCAAGACATGCTTTTGACAAACAGCCTCGAATGCAAACCCGCTCCAGCTATTATATGATTGCCCGGCAGATAATTTTAACCAGGTACCTGTTCCCGTTGCCTTTGCATTCTCTAAAAACTTCAGATAGAACAATGAATACTCATCGGTCAGCTTGTAAATACTATCACGGGCTGTTTTCTCAAACGGAATATACTGTGAGATAAAACCCGATTCTTCTAATTCTTCAAAAAGGTGAGAGGTCCATCCGCCAGTAGTGAATCCGCAGGCATC
Organism: Chitinophagales bacterium; assembly: GCA_015654695.1. GTDB lineage: Bacteria > Bacteroidota > Bacteroidia > Chitinophagales > Chitinophagaceae > VBAT01. The sequence continues at coordinate 145,136 of JAATGJ010000132.1, forward strand.
AATGACCTCAGCCCGGCTCAACCCTTTGGCTTTCTTCGAAAGTACCCGGACAATTGCTTCATGATAATCTGCGTGTGCGAACAATGACCTGTAAAGGTTATCAAATTCTGCTTTCAATAACCCGTTTTTGGAAAAGCAAAGCTTGTCAATGATCTGTGCGGTACTTTCTCCTTTATTTACTTGCTTCAGGTATTGCGGAATACCGCCCATCGCCATGTAAAGTTGCAGTAACTGGTAATGATCCAGCTTAATGCCCCTGCTCAGCAGGTATCGTTCTGATTCTCCCAACGTAAATGGTAATAACCGGATCCGCTGGCTTACACGGTTATGGAGCCCTCCCCGATTATTGATAATATTGCCGATCATCCAGGAGGCCGCAGATCCGCAAATCACCACTTTTAACAAGGATTGCCGGGAAGCCCAGGTATTCCACCAATGACCAAAAGCGGACAGGAACCCTGATTTGGGAGTATGCATCCAGGGGAGTTCGTCTAATAAAACGACAACAGGTTCTTTCGCAATCCTTGTTTTCAAATAGTCCGATAGAAACGAGAATGCCTGCATCCAATTCGTGGGTGGGGCTGGTGGCAGGGGCGCTTTCATAGCACCCTGAAGTGCTTCACTGAAACCGGCCAGTTGTTGGGCAAGACTGGCTTCGTGTACACCCGTAAACTCAAAGACCATCTGTTTGTGGTAAAAATTCCGGACAAGAAAAGTCTTTCCCACTCTCCGGCGGCCATAAATGGCAATCAGCTCTGCTTCTTTTGAAACGAGCATCTGCCCTAATATCTTTTTTTCCTCGTCACGTCCTATGATAGCTTCCATACCCTGGCAGGGTTGTTTTATAATCCTCCATAAATATACAAAAAACCCTACTTATGGAGGAATATAAAAATTTATAATTCTCCACAGGTAGAAATAATATTATAGTTGTGGAGACTTATAAATCAGGTGCAGTACCAGGCCTTAAGGAAATATCCGGTCGAAATCAATCATATTTACTTTAAACGAAATTCGCATCAATTCTTTTTCGATTTACTACTTAACCATGAAGCGTAATGGTATTAATAGTCACTTTAAATTATTTTAATAGGATTCGCCTTGTCTATTTTCAATAAATAAAAGGTAAAGTATCCCGGGTGATGATGAGGCTTTAATTTGATAAGCGATTTGATGCTTTTGAAGATATAGATATCATTATTGAATCCCGAAAGGAAGAAAAGCATCGCAAAGCTTTCTTTTGCTAAAGACTGGAATTGTATTTGTTGAATTACCTTCTTGTATGAATGTTGTCCGCCGTAGCTATGCAGATAAAATAAAAATGGTTAGAATTTTTAATTCTAACCATTTCGTGCCCGAGACTGGATTTGAACCAGCACGCCGTTTCCAGCGCTACCACCTCAAAGTAGTGCGTCTACCAATTTCGCCACCCGGGCATTTTTTATAAGAGCGGGATGCAAATATAGTTGAAAAGTTTACAGGTTGAAAAGACCATAATTTCATGTTGTAGAGCAAGAAATCAACCAGCTACTTCTTCAGAACAATCCTGAACGTAGTCCCCTTACCCGCTTCAGAATACTTTACAAATATCTCTCCCTTGTGATACTGATTGATAATCCGGCGTGATAGACTAAGTCCTAATCCCCATCCCCTTTTTTTTGTAGTAAAGCCGGGTTTAAAAACTTTGCTGATATTTTTCGCAGAAATCCCTTTTCCTGAATCGGTCACGTCAATATACACACCGTCCTTCTCATCCTTTATATCAACGTCTATACTCCCTTTCCCTTCCATCGCATCCAGTGCATTCTTTAAAAGATTCTCAATCACCCAGTCAAATAATGGCGGAGAAATCTTAGCCCTTATTTGTTCATGACCATGATCATTCACTGAAAAAATGATCTTGTCCGGCGCCCTCTTCCGGATATACTCTACCATACTGTTGATCTGCTTCAGCACATCCGTTTCTTCCAGTTGCGGCGTGCTGCCTATCTTACCAAAGCGATCAGATACTAACCGTAACCTGTCAACATCTTTTGATAACTCATGCACGATCTGTTCATCGCTGTTCTTTTCTTTCAGCATTTCTACCCAACCCTCCAGTGATGAAACCGGTGTTCCAAGCTGGTGGGCTGTTTCTTTTGCCATACCCGCCCATACCTGGTTTTGTACGGAACGGTAACTGCTGCGAAGCGTAAGAACGATCACTATAATGAACAAGCCGACAATAAAAAGCTGTACGATCGGGTAATACCGTACTTCATTTTGCAAAGCTGAATCGCCGTAATAATATTTATTATAGGTAACAGGGTCATTCGTTATCTCTACCTGCACAGGAGTATTGAAGCTTCCAAATTTTTGTACCATTTCCCGGAGATAACCAGTATCATTAGCAGCTTTGGTAGAATCAAGGTTGACATATAATCCTGTCGGGTTATTTTTTTCATCCGTTTCAATAATGGGTATATCATCATTCTCCACCGCTATCCGGTTAGTAAAAAGCAATACATTGGGGTCATCACTCAGGGCTTTTATCTTTAATGACTCGCCAAAAGCCACCACCCTCGCCTTTTCTTCTTTGGCTATCTTACTGGATACATACTGCGAATAAAAGATAGTACCGCTGACAATCAATATTGCCACCACCGCCCACGCTGTCCTCCAGTTTAAAAATTGCTGAAACATCAGATGAATTTAATAAGGATAAAACCGCTTCCCTTATTTTTGGGCAAATTTAGTCTTTCAGCCTGATGCCTTCACCTAAAATAGCGGTAGTAATACTTAACTGGAACGGAAAAAATTTTTTGGAGCAATTTCTCCCGTCTGTGCTCTCCTCTTCCTATCCCAATTATGAAGTGATAGTAGCTGATAATGGTTCGGCTGATGATTCAGTTGTATTTCTTCAAAACAACTATCCTGCTATCCGAGTGATACGTTTTGACAAGAATCTCGGATTTGCAAAAGGATACAACGAAGCGCTGAAACAGGTTGAATCTGATTACTATGTTCTGCTCAATTCAGATGTGGAAGTAACTAAAGACTGGCTGGAACCAATGATCACATTGCTGGAAAGCGATCGGGCAATAGCGGCCTGCCAGCCCAAACTGCTTTCTTTCAAAAATAAACACCTCTTTGAATACGCCGGCGCCGCCGGTGGATGGCTTGATAAGTTTGGTTATCCATTTGCCAAAGGCCGTGTCTTTGATATATGTGAAGAAGATCATGGTCAATACGATCAGTCGGAGCCTATCTTCTGGGCCAGTGGGGCGGCCCTGTTTATACGGGCAAAAATTTTTCATGCCATGCAGGGATTTGATGAATACTTCTTCGCTCACCAGGAAGAAATTGATCTTTGCTGGCGCATACAGTTAGCTGGTCATACAATATACTCATGCCCGGCATCCGTGATCTATCATGTAGGTGGCGGTACGTTGCCAAGAGGCAATACAAAGAAGACCTATCTCAATTTCCGCAACAACAAGATCATGCTCTCGAAGAACCTGCCATTCCCTCAAAAATTATGGATCATGTCTGTCCGCAATTTGCTGGACGGTATTTCCGCATGGAAGGGCTTATTGACCGGTGATGGGGGATATTTTGTTGCCATTGTAAGGGCACACCTGGCGTTTGCAAAGTGGTGGTGTTTATACAGGAAAAAAAGTGTATTCCCTGCATCAAAAAAAGAAGTGCTTGCCGGCCAGCTACAAAAGAATATAGCGTGGCTTCATTTTGTAAAAGGTAAAAAGACGTTTTCAGAAATTGTCACTAAAACAAAGTAATTATTTGGCCTGAAACCTTATTTTTGCAACACAAATTTTCGCTATGAGCCAAAACCCGGAATACCAGCAGGAATTACAAAAAATTAAGGACAAAGACTTTGCTCACGACTGGGTTTCTTCTTCAGGTTTTTTATTTTACTTACAGGTATTCTGTCTTATCGCTTTTGTATTAGGCGGCTGTTACATGCTTTATACCAAGCGTTTTGAAAAGCCTGAAGTAAAAGTGCAGGAGAGCACATTATATACGCCACAGTATAAATAATCGGGTTAAAAATATTTTTTGCGAAAAAGGCTAATGCCTTATTTTTGCAACCCCTTAGCTCTTTGGAAATCGGAACTCCGTTCCGATCAAATTTTTAACCGGAACAGAATTCCGGTGTCCATGCGGAAGTAGCTCATTTGGTAGAGCGCGACCTTGCCAAGGTCGAGGTGGCCGGTTCGAGCCCGGTCTTCCGCTCTGAAAGTCCTCTTGCCCCTGTAGGCGGAGGCTTTTTTTTGTTGCTTCGCCTTGCTTGTAATGACGGGCAATAGCAAATAAGTATCAGCCCTGGTGGTGGAATTGGTAGACACGCAGGACTTAAAATCCTGTGACCCGCAACGGTCGTAACGGTTCAACTCCGTTCCGGGGCACTATTAAAAGCGACTTCGGTCGCTTTTGTTGTTTTTAGATACTTCACTTACATTTTATATCTACAAAAGGTGATCGTCAATATATCTGTTATTGTGCCGATATGAATGCACTGCTACAAGGGCGTAATACAGGCTTCGTAACCACAACACGTAATTGCAGACCTTATGTAAGTAAAGCAACTAAAGATTTGCTACCGAACTTGAAGCCAGAAAAGAAGAACTCCGGCTAAGAAACAAAAGAGTAAAATATCTTGAGTAGGTTAATCGCCCGCAATCACACCCTGGCTAAACATCTTTCCTTTATACCCATTACCCGGTATTTAAAATAGCATCCCTTTCATTACTTTCATCTCATGAGATCACTGACTAAAATACTCCGCGACCCCGCTTTATGGGCTTTAGTGGGATTCAATGCTATATTGATCATACAATATCAGCATGATGTAAAAGAATATACTACTATCGTCTGGCTGTACTGGTGCCAGAGTGTGCTGCTTGGCATTTTTACCTTCATGGATATGCTGACGATGAAAACAGGGAATATATCAGTAGAAAATATGACCATCAACAATCAACCTGCTACAGCAAAGGATGCAAAGGGTTGTTTTCCGTGGTTCTTCCTGGTGCATTATGGCGGCTTCCATTTCGGGTATCTTATATTTTTGTTTATTGACTTTAAGGTTACGGATATTAATTTTTATTCCTTCAAATGGTCGTTGCTGGCTTTAGCCATCAGCTATATTTTCTATTTTATACAGAATAAAATAAAGTACAACCAGGTAAAACGCAGTATTGGCGCCATGTTCTTTACCCCTTACTTACGGATCGTACCCATGCACCTGACCTTTCTTTTGCCTAAATTCTTTCACTGGCAACCAGCCCTTACCTTCCTGGTATTAAAAATGGCAATGGACACCATTGGTCACCTGGCAACTACCCCGTATTACTGGAAACATGATACAAAACCTGAAGAAGGTTATGCATGATATTAGTAAACATTTCTCTCTGCGGCCTGCTACTCCGCTACAAGTGCGATCAAACAGATAATGAACAGACAACTATCTTCCTTTAGTTCATTTTTCTTCTGCCCTGTGAACAGCGACGCTGAATCACAATTTTTTATCCGGTGAAAGCTTGGTTAATTTGTGGCAAATTATACAGAGATGCCTACTGAAATAAAATGTCCTAATTGTGGCCACCAGTTTGAACCCAATGATGCTATACGCGAAGAAGTGGAGAAAGAATTACGTTCAAAAGCCTCGGACTGGCAAAAAAAGAAGAATGAAGAATTCCAGGTAAAGCTGGAAGATGAAAGAAAACGTATTCAGCAAACCCTGGAAGAGAGTATCCGCAAAAATGTTTCTTCAGATTTTGAAAACAAGCTACGCCAACTGGAACAAAATAATAAGGATAATGAAGAAAAACTGAAAGCTTCACGGTCGAAAGAAGCCGAATACATGCGCAAAGAACAGGAACTGAAGAATAAGGAAGCAGAAATGGAGATCAATATTCAAAAACAATTACAAACCGAAAGAGAAAAGCTGACAGTTGATATACGGAAGATAGAAGAACAAAAGATCGCTAATAAAGAAACAGAATACCAACTACGGATGAAAGAACTGGAAAAGCAACTGGATGATCAGAAAAAACTGGCTGATGAAATGAGAAGAAAAGCAGAACAGGGCTCAATGCAGTTGCAGGGAGAAGTACAGGAGACTGCTTTGGAAGAAATGTTACGAACAGCCTTCCCTTTTGACCTGATCGCTGAAGTGGGCAAAGGGGTTCGCGGCGCTGATTGCGTACAGGTGGTACGAAATAATTTTGGGCAGGAATGTGGCAAGATCATTTATGAAAGCAAACGCACCAATGCATTCGCAGCAGACTGGATAGAAAAATTAAAAGCTGATATGCGCAGCCAGGGAGCCGAGATAGCCGTGATCGTCACGAAAACAATGCCGAAGGATATGGATGGCTTTGGAATAAAAGACGGGGTATGGGTATGTTCGTTCACCGAGGTAAAAGCATTGGCCGGTGTATTAAGAGATGGCGTGGTTAGAGTATTTAATGCAGCTAAAAATAACGAGAATAAGGGTGATAAAATGACACTGCTGTATGGTTACCTTACCAGTAATGAATTTGCCGAGCAGTGGAAAGCCATCCGTGAAGGCTTTATGAGTATGAAACTTTCTATACAAAAAGAAAGGGATGCCATGGAAAAATTATGGAAGGCAAGGGAGAAGCAACTGGAAAAAGTATTATTGAATGCGGCGCATGTACGAGGTTCTATTGAAGGCATCGCGGGGATGGATTCTGTTGATCTGAATTTGCTGGGATCAGGCAATGATGATGAAAGTTAGCTCATCACCCAGGCCAATACCAGGTGATCAAACTGCCGGTAGTGAATTGTAAGTGCAGTATCATTCTTTGAAAAAAAACAATCTATTGTTCCGGTGGCAGGATTTTTTTTCAGCAACTGTATTTGCCGCCGGAAATCAACGCCCCCACTGGCATACCATTTAAAAACCGCCTCTTTGGCCGACCAGAAAATCGTAGGCGCCTGGTAAGTATTGGCAGATGAATTATCGCCGGTACCTGGAATAAGATTAAAAATCCCATGCTCCTTTGCACTTAAAAATTTATACATTATCCCTGATATTTTTTCTACCGGTATTTCAATATCAATTCCAACCCTTTTGTCTTTGCTGACAATAGCCGCCGCATAATCACCGCAATGAGAAATAGAAAAATGGTATTGTTCATCGGGCAAAAAAGGCTTGCGGGTATCGGCGATCTGTATTAGTTCATAAGGAAAATCAGGGAAAAGAAATTGCAGCAAAAAACGACCTGCAAGGTGTTGCAGACGTTTATGAGGATGTGTCACATCACGATGCTGTGGCACGTTTCCTTTGAAGAATTCTTCCGTTTCTTCTATTTTCCAGATACCAAGTCGTGTGGTATCGTTGATTTGATGTTGAAAAAAAACCGGCATTAGTTACTGTTTCATCTTTACTTTGCCACCTGTAAATAAACCCGAAGATAGAAAATGATACTCTCTGATACACGAATACTTGAAGAAATAGAAAAAGGTACCATTAAACTTGTCCCTTACGACAGGGAATGTCTTGGAAGTAATTCCTATGATGTACACCTTGGAAAAACACTGGCTACTTATAAAGAACACATGATTGATGCAAAGAAGCACAACCAGATAGAATACTTTGAAATACCCGATGAAGGAATCGTCCTGTACCCCCACATTTTCTATCTCGGCGTTACGCAAGAATACACCGAAACACATGCTCATGTACCATTCTTAGAAGGCAAATCATCTACAGGCCGCCTTGGAATAGATATTCATGCCACTGCCGGCAAAGGTGATGTAGGCTTTTGCGGTAACTGGACACTGGAGATATCGGTAAAACAACCGGTGAAAATTTATAAAGGCATGCCGATCGGGCAACTGATCTATTTTCCCGTAGAAGGTGAGATAGAGATTTCTTACGATAAAAAGAAAAATTCCAAATACAGCAACCAGCCTGACCGGCCTGTTGAGAGTATGATGTGGAAGAATAAATTCTAACGTGGTAATAAGTATTCTGCGCATATCCACTTACCAGACTTACAAAGCTCCTGTTCCAAACTTCTTATAGTAAGCAACTAGCCATCCCACTACTTCATTGTACGATTGCTTCCCGGCGGGTTGATTATTGGCTTTCAGGTAGTGGCCATAGCCCCATGGTATGATCGGTTCTATTGGATTTTTATACCTGCGGTAGAAATCCCGAAACTCTTTTAAATCACTGATCACCAGCGGGTGCAGCTATTGTATGTA
>JAATGJ010000022.1 GCA_015654695.1 Chitinophagales bacterium
AGAGATCGGCAACAAGATCATTTTCTTACGAAAACTGGCAAGGGGCGGAAGCATCCACAGCTTTGGTATCCATGTAGCCAGGATGGCGGGCATGCCGCCTTCGCTGATTGACAGGGCCAATGAAATATTAAAACATCTGGAGAGCAAACATGTAGATGAAGACAGCCGGGAAGACGGAAAGACGGAAAGACGGGATCAAAAGTCTGAAGCCATAAATCAGAGCCTCGATAACAAGATCAAAAGCCTTTCACTACCCCAAATGCAATTATCCATCTTTGATGCACACAGCGAGACATTTGATGAAATAAGAAAATTGCTGGAAGGCGCGGATATCAACCGGCTGACCCCTGTTGAAGCGTTGCTGAAATTGCAGGAGATAAAAAGCAAGCTGAAATAAATTCAGTCCTTATCACAGTATTTTCCACTATTAGTAGTAGAATTTCTTAGTGTATTCCCCTATTTATTTGAAAATAGCTTGATATTTAATAAGTTTTAATCGTACTAAGTGCTACTACTTATATTATGTCGTTATTTTTATTTTCTAAGAGTAAATACTTAGATCCATACCCATGAAAAAGCTTATTATTTATACCTCATTTCTATTTTCTTTTTGTCAATACCTCCATTCCCAATCCTGCACTCCCCAGGGAAACGAAGTAAGCTATGGATCAAATGATACCTGGAGAGGATATGTGTATGATAACCAAAACTTCACCAATTACAAGGGGTATGTTAATGAGGGCACAGCCGGGAATCCAAATTTTGACCAGAGTTTCGGGGGAGATAATGTAAACTATAGCACAAACGGATGTACTGTTCAAACAGAAACATTCAGTGCCAGGTATAAACTCAGTAAAACATTTTCCAATGCGAGTTATGATTTTACAGTAGGCGGTGATGATGGTTTCCGGCTCAGTCTTGACGGAGGTGCTACATGGGTCATCAATCGCTGGAACGACCAGGGTTATACAACGACTACTTATACTGCCGCATTAAATGGAACCTATAATCTCGTATTGGAATATTATGAAAATGGAGGAGGTAACCGGCTATCTTTTAGTGTGGTAACTGGCTGCGCCGGCGCCGAAAATACTGCTGTATATGGCAACAGTAATATATGGAAGGGATATGTATATGATGGCATCAATTTCGATATTTATAAAGGAATGATACAACAGGGTAGTTCCGGCAATATAAATTTTGATCAGAATTTTGGTGGCAGCAATGTACAATACGCTACCAGCGGATGCAGTGTGCAGACAGAAACATTTAGTGTACGCTATCGTCTCACAAAATCGTTCGTTAACGGGAGTTATCTTTTTATAGTGGGCGGTGATGATGGTTTCCGGTTAAGTTTTGATGGCGGCAGTACCTGGGCGATCAACAGGTGGTATGACCAATCCTATAATACAACTTCCGCCAGCGTTAACCTGAACGGTACTTATAATATCGTACTTGAGTTTTATGAAAGCGGAGGTGATAACCGTCTCAGTTTAACCATGCAGGCAGGCATAGCTTTAAATATCAACCTGCTATCGTTTACCGGGCGTAAGGAAACAAACGCCGTGGTGCTTGACTGGAATATTTCCCCCGATAGTGACCCGTTTAACTTTGATGTAGAAAGAAGTGCCGATGGTAACCTATTTAACAGTATACAAACAATACCCGGTACAAGCGGAACCTTTGCCGCTACTAACAGGGAATATACCTTTACAGATGCATCTCCTTTAACGGGTCGTTCATTTTACCGGTTAAAGATGACCGATCTGCAGGGAAAGATCAGCTACTCCTATATAGTGGCCATACAGGGAGCCCATGCGAAGCCGGGTGAGCTTACCCTGTTTCCTGCTATCATCACTAGCAATATTGTTTATTGCAAAAGTGGAATGAAGATCAATAAAGCCATTATCAGGGTGACTGACATGTATGGCAGATTGGTTCACCAGCAACTGATCGGGAAAATAGAAAGAGGACAAACCGTTGGAATTCCTGCGGGAGCTAATATGCTTACCAAAGGACTCTACTTGTTCACTATACTGGATAATGACAAACAGCTCATCACACAAAGAGTTATTTTGCAATAAACGGTATTGTCAGCAAGTACAGAACTATCACTCTGTTTACAGGTTTGTATTTATCAACCTACCCCTGAACATGATACTCACTATTTACCATTCACTATATATAGCTTGTCCACCATTTCTTTTGCGTAGTCTTATACCTGTCATACTTTTTGCATAAAGGATAAAGCAACAGAACTACCGCTATCCAGATGCCATATACTATCCAGAGGTTAAACCCGAACTGTGGAGGCCTGAAAAGAAAAGGTATTTGCGGCGATATAATATCGCCGGTACCATATCCTTTTGCAAAAAAGGCGATAACACAAAGAATATGGATCAGGTAAAAATGAAGTATGTAAAAAAAGAAAGGCACCCTGCCAAACGTGATGAAGAAACGGCTGAACCTGTTTTGAATGTTCTCAATAAAAGCCAGCAATAAAATAGCCGGACCGATTGTCATAGACAAATACATCAGGGATGGCGGATACTTGGTAGTATTTAAAAAGGAAAGAAACGTATATACGCCGCCTCTTGATTGCCCGGCCCAATGACGGGGATCACCGTAATGATTAATAGCACGGAGAATAATAAACAGGGTAACCAGCCCTGAACCGATAAATAATAATGATCTTCTTCTTCGTGCCGCGTCAATACCAGGTTGAAATATTTTCCCAAAACAATACCCCAGTGCCATTACCCCGCTCCAGGGCGCAATAGCATACACCACAAATAATCCCCGGTCAGGAACATCTGGACTAAATGGGTGAAAAAAACCTGCTCCATGGATAAACTTCCACCATAGCGGTAACTGACCATTGCGGGAAGCCTCGGCGGCATCAAGCATATTATGAAAAAAGACAACTGCAAAACCATAAAGTAATATTAGCGGGAAAGGGAGCCATACCAATAGCCCTAAGATGATCATGCTTGTTCCGATAGCCCATATTACCTGCAGAAAAAAAATATGATACGTGGGATCAAAGCTCAAAGCAAGGGTAATTAATACTAACTCAGCGAGGACCAGCCATAATCCCCTTTTGATCAAAAAAAAGCTTAACTCCTTTTTGGATTTTCTCAATCCCTGCAAAAAACCGGAAGTGCCTGCCAGGAAAACAAATACAGGTGCGCAGAAATGAGTAATAAAACGTGTAAAGAATAATACAGGTGTGGTCGTGGCCAGGTTGGTCGGATCATCCGTCATAGCTTCGCTATGAAAAAAATCACGCACATGATCTAATGCCATAATAACGATCACTATACCCCGTAACAGGTCAATAGATTGAACACGGGGACGGGAAACAGTCAGTTCGGCCATGAGTGTTGGTTTTGTTGCTGAAAAATAATCATAAAATTTTTATACCCATGCTCAGTTTTTGACGGGTGGTCAACCACTTTCCCACATATACGCCGTATTTAAGGGAAAAAAGATGGAGGCAGTTCGCCAGATACAAAAAAAACTTACTTTTACTGCAAATCACGCAACCATGCAACTGCTTAAATTAACTGTTTTATCCTCATTGCTTTTAGCCCTTGCCGTTAGCTTTACTTCCTGTGAAAAAGATTCGGAACAAGACAGGGTAATTAATTATGTGAAATCGGGTATTGTAATGACGGGTGCGCAGGAAACACCCGCTACTCCATCTGCCGCCCAGGGATCCCTGGATGTGACTTATAGTAAAGCTACCAAAACATTAACGTATAAATTTACCTGGTCCGGGCTTGCTGATACTATTACAGGCATACATATTCATGGCCTGGCGCCCACCGGTTATGCAGCAGCTATTGTTCAAAATATCCTCACTACAAAGAATGAAGCTGCCTTCCCTTTCAGGGGCGGTAGTTATAGCGGTTTATTCTATGCTGATGGCGTGAAAGTGAAAGAAGAAGACCTTTTAAACCATTTCTATTATTTGAATATTCATACAAAAACATATCCCTCAGGAGAGATTCGTGGCCAGATACGTTTCCAGTAAGCTTACTGAAGATTTTATATAAAAGACCCGTTTTGCTGATAGCCAGGCGGGTTTTTCATTTGGCATCAAACCAAAGTGGTTTGCCGTCGTTCCAGTCCCCGTTATAATTAATGAACAACTCTTCTCCTGCTTTGATGAACCTTACTGTTTTAATACTGATGGTATCATTTTCAAAATCCATCTCATACTCACAATTGGAACGGTAAGAATGATTATATAACGGCACATACCCGAGCGCCATACAGCACTGCTCTTTTTTAGCCCCCCATTCAAAAATATAATCATGCAACAGTGTCTGGTCAAGCAACCGTCTTTCTTCACGGCTCATGACGATCACCGGGGCTGCTTCGATGATGATGCCTTCTTCTATATTTTCAGAAGTAAAAACACCGCGGCCCATATTACTGGCAGCAGCTAAGAAAAGAAAAGGAAGAATCATGGTAAATACGAAGTTAGAAATACGAAGTACGAAAATTACACGATCCTGAACAAATGAAGATTGTTTCGAACTTCGTACCTCCTGCCCCTGACTTCTTACTTCCGACTTCGTATTTTTGAACTATGTCATTGGAACAGGAACAACTTACCATACAGGAACAGTTTGAAGCTGTTATTAAAACAGAAGATAAGCTGCTGATCAAAGATTTTCTGAATGACCAGAATATCAGCGATGTCGCGGAACTGATCTATGAATTTCCCGATTATGAAAGCAACATCATTGCTAATATGTCGGTACACCGTGCCGCCAGTGTCTTCAAGATCCTCGAATTTTCTGCGCAAAAAAGAATTATCAAACAACTTCCCCCAAATACAGTCGCATCGCTGTTAAACGAACTGCCTGCAGATGACCGCACCGATTTCCTGGAAGAATTACCAAGCAATGTAGTGCGGGAGCTGATCAAATTGCTTGACCCCGATGAAAGAAAGATCACGCTGTCTTTACTTGGATACCCGGAAAACAGTATTGGCCGGTTGATGACACCTGACTATGTCTATGTATATCCTGATAATACCATTGAAGAAGTTTTTGCCACTATCCGTAAATACGGAAAAGACAGCGAAACCATCAATGTGATCTATGTGATCAATAACAAAGGGGAGCTGCTGGATGATATTCGCATCCGCGATTACATTATCAATCCGC
>JAATGJ010000046.1 GCA_015654695.1 Chitinophagales bacterium
GAACCCGCGACCTCCGCCGTGACAGGGCGGCATTCTAACCAACTGAACTACCGATCCAACTCCTTATTTAATATATTTACCGGCTGCAAAACCAACCAACGTAAATAGTCCTTATTACATCTCTTTAATTTCTTTTCTTGTATTAACGCTTCGCTTTTTATTTCAAATTCCTGAACAAATATTAATTGCCAGGACCTTTTCCTCTAGTATAGTCATTTCTACCTTCATTGTGTTCGCCCAATCTTCTTTCATAATCAGAAGTGCTTCCTTTATAAAAGATGCTGAACTGAAGGCTTTCAATGATGTAAACGTAATACATATTTCAAAAAACCACTTCAGAACCCCCGACCTCCACAGTGGCAGGGCGTCTCGCCTCAGGCGAGATAACCAACTGAACTACCGATCCATTCCCTCAAAATACAGCCATTTAGTGCTATTTTTAAGGAGGGCAAAGATAGGGGATTTGCCTCCTTTTCAACAAAAGTCCCCTATATTTTTCCCCACGCCCTTTGTAATTATTTACTGAAAGTAAGGTTGCTACGCCACTGCGTTATCTTTGCCCACTTAAATAAATTATACATGCTGAGGATCGGCGTTTTCGGGGTAGGCCATTTAGGAAAATTTCATTTGAATAACTGGAAGGAAATTCCGGGTGTGGAGATCGTTGGCTTTTATGATCCGAATGATGATACAGCAAACGAAGTATCTGATAAATACCAGTTAGCCCGCTTCCTTGATCCCGATACATTAATCAACGCCTGTGATGCGATAGACGTAGTGGCGCCAACCAACTTTCATTTTGAATGGTGCGAAAGAGCTATAAAAAAAGGTAAACATGTTTTTGTTGAGAAACCATTGGCCAATACAATGGAGGAAGCGCGCCAACTGGTAAAGCTGGCGGAAGAATCTGGTATTAAATTCCAGGTAGGTCATGTAGAAAGATTTAATCCTGCCTTTCTTGCTATCGGTGCTATGCAACTGAACCCGATGTTCATTGAAGTGCATCGCCTGGCCCAGTTCAATCCAAGAGGCACTGAAGTAAGCGTGATACTTGACCTGATGATACATGACATTGATATTGTACTGAGCATTGTAAAAAGCGATGTGAAAACCATCTCAGCCAGCGGCGTGGGTGTAATAACAGAAACACCGGATATAGCCAACGTCCGGATAGAGTTTCACAATGGTTGTGTGGCGAATCTTACTTCCAGCCGCATTTCTATGAAGAAAATGCGGAAGATGCGGATATTTCAGAAAGATGCTTATATCGGCATTGATTTTCTCAATAAAAAAACCGAGATCATAAAATTAAAAGGGGAAAAAGATTCCAACGTTTTCGCTTTTGATATTGAAACGCCTTCCGGGAAAAAAACCATCGCGGTTGACAATCCCGTTGTTCCTGACATCAACGCTATTAAACAGGAACTGATTGCATTTAAAGATGCTATTCTGAATAATACCAGGACCATCGTTTCAGAAATGGATGGGCTGATGGCAATGGATGTGGCCCACCAGATACTCATTAAGATCGGCAATAATGTTATAACCCGTTAATGAGTGCTGACAAAAAAATACCTGTCGCCTGGTATGCAGTGATGGACTATTGCATGGCAGCGCTGGCATGGCTTTGCTTTTATTTTATACGCAACGCTATGCTCTACGACCAGGGCCCCTATCCTATCAGTTATCAATTATGGGCATATATCTTACTGGCTGTACCCACAGGCTGGCTCATACTTTACGCACTGGCGGGTACTTATCATTCGCTTTATAAAAAATCAAGGCTGGCTGAATTCACCCTCACATTTGTCTGCAGTATTATCGGGTGCATTTTATTTTTTATACTTTTCGCCTGGAACGATCCCCACGGTATCCTTTCTTCCCGCTATATTACATTTGTTTCGCTGGTGGGTATTCATTTTACGTTAACCTTTTTGGGAAGATGGCTTTTATTGCGAAAAGTGAAACGCCAGTTACTGTCCGGGAAGATCACCTTCAATACACTCATGATCGGCAGCCAGGACAATGCAATAGCTGTTTATAAAAAAACAGAAAAGAACCTGCATGACGGCGGCTACCGTTATACCGGTTTTGTAACGCCTGATCATAATGGAAAAAACGGTATCCAGAAATTAATCCCCAAACTTGGATCGGTGGATCAACTGGAAAGTATCATTGAGAAAAATAATATCCAGCAGGTAGTACTGGCAATGGAAAAATCAGAACACGTTTTGCTGGAAAATATCATCAACCGCCTTAGCGAAAAAGATGTGGAGATAAAAATACAACCGAGTACACTGGATATTCTTTCCGGCTCAGTCAAAACAAGCAGTGTGATGGGAGCTGCGCTGATTGACCTGAAAACGGGGTTAATGCCCGACTGGCAGCAAAACTTTAAACGGCTTTTCGACGTGATGACTGCACTCACAGGGCTTATTATTCTTTCTCCGCTGATGTTATATGTTGCATTAAGAGTGAAATATTCATCCAAAGGAAAGATTTTTTTTGTACAGGAAAGAATAGGTTATAAAGGAAAGCCTTTTTCCATGTATAAATTCCGTTCCATGATCAATGATGCTGAAATAAATGGCCCGGCATTATCATCAGACAATGATACACGCATTACAAAATGGGGTAAAATAATGCGCAAATGGAGGCTAGATGAATTACCGCAGTTATGGAATATTTTACTGGGTGAAATGAGCCTGGTAGGTCCGCGGCCTGAACGACGTTTTTATATAGACCAGATAATAGCCCGTTTCCCCTATTACAAATACCTGCTGAAAGTAAAACCCGGACTAACCAGTTGGGGTATGGTACAGTTCGGCTATGCAGAGAATGTAGAAGAAATGATTGAGCGAACCAAATTTGATCTGTTGTATATCGAAAACATTTCTTTAGCCCTTGACTTTAAAATCATGATCCATTCACTGCGTATCATATTTAAAGGAAAAGGGAAGTAAACCGCTGATTACAGGGATTAAACGATTTGAATGGGATTTTAAGGTCTTGAATCGGTGTCAGGGCAGACACATTAAAATTGTTTTAGAACTCCTTTAAAAATGAAAAATGGGGACACGGATGATACCACTTGTCCCGCAGAATTGCCTGCCGTGTACCCACAAATAATACAGGCACACGGATGACACTGATTGAATGGATAAACACAGATTTCTTTCTGCTTCTCAGAAAGAAGGATTACCAGCCTGGAGAACTTACAGAAGTATTACATCCAGAATTCTGCTTCGCAGAATAATCCGTGTTCATCTGTATCAACAACTAATACCAATTATAAATCATAGATAGTCTGGTAAGCGTCTAAATAAAAAGGATAGCCCGTTAAATTAATAATGGCCTGGTTGGTAATCTTGTTTTGGATGATAGTCTTCATGGCTTCCGATAACTCATCAAGTGA
>JAATGJ010000070.1 GCA_015654695.1 Chitinophagales bacterium
TCACTTGATGAGTTATCGGAAGCCATGAAGACTATCATCCAAAACAAGATTACCAACCAGGCCATTATTAATTTAACGGGCTATCCTTTTTATTTAGACGCTTACCAGACTATCTATGATTTATAATTGGTATTAGTTGTTAGAAACCTACATTTATTCCTACCTGGTAAGACCGGAGATTGGGAACTGTATTATGATCCACTCCCCTGTCGAAAGCAGAATTACTGGTTCCGGAACTTATTTCAGGGTCAAAACCGGTGTATTTTGTAAAAGTTACCAGGTTGCGGGCCATAAGCACAAACTGCAAGCGCTGGATCAAAGGGCTATTGATAATTTTTGCAAGGTCGTAAGCAAATGAAAGGTTGCGCAGCCTGAAGAAAGAAGCGTCCTCATAAAAGTAGTTCTTGGTACCATTTGCCTGCACCTGTGCATACACTCCCCGGTAAAATGCTGTATATGCTCCTGTCTGGCCATCTATCGTAACAGGATTGGCATAATCTCCGTGGATACCATCCCTGTACATCCATTCCTTTGTTTGATTATAAAGATGGCTGCCATACACCCAATCCCATTGCATAGAAAAAGTAAAATTGCTTTTAAAGGAAACATCGTTAATAAACGACATATTGAACTTTGGGTTTGGATCCCCAAAGCTCACTTTTGCTGGGGTTACAAATGGCTGCTTTGATGCTTTATCAACTACCCATCCATTACTGGCAAGTACATAATTGGCCTGCAGGTTTTTTGCTATATACGGATTGCCGCTGGCGTCTAACTGATCTACAGCATTAAGTAACAGGTTGCCATACAACTGACCAATTTTTTCTCCTGCCCTTAATACATAGTTGCTGCTGCCGGCGTTTGATAATACGACTATTTCTGC
This sequence comes from Chitinophagales bacterium, assembly GCA_015654695.1. Lineage (GTDB taxonomy): Bacteria > Bacteroidota > Bacteroidia > Chitinophagales > Chitinophagaceae > VBAT01. The sequence goes on from JAATGJ010000070.1 coordinate 884, forward strand.
CCCGCCCTTAACGGAAGTGATTTTTGAACTTTGCTTGCTGAAATTGGTAGTAAAACTCCAGCTTATATTTTTGCTTTTTAATACGTTAGTATTTAAAGAAGCCTGTATTCCGTTAGAGGCTAAACCAAACGCATTATCCCTTACAGTACCAATGCCAGTGCTTGGAGCAGCGTCCACATCATATATAGCATTATCAGTACTGCGGTCCCAGTAAGTGGCAGAAATATTAATACTGCTTAATCAATCACCTTTCAGCCCTTTTAAGGATATATCTGCACCCACTTCAATTTCTTTTGAAACTTCTACATCCAGATTTGGATTGGCATTGCTTGTAGGGAATGTAAAAGCTACATTAGAACCAATATTGGCTGTACTAAGGACTACGTAACGGTCAAAAGGTCTTGGCTGAATTCCCGCTTTACCATAAGCAGCTCTTAGTTTAAACTCTGTTAACAAGTCACCCAGTTTGCCATTCTTCCAAAAATCAAAAGAAGAAAGTCTGAGGTAGGCATCTCCCCGCGGGAAAGTAAATGGCTTTGATCCACCACCAAATGCAGAAGAGTAATCACTTCTTATACCTCCTGAAATACCGGCAATTTCACCATATTCAAAACGTTGGTTTGCCAAATAACCATAAGTAACAAATGGCTCAGTATAGTCAGACTGGATCCGATAAGTAACCATCTGGCTGGCCGTATAAGGTGTATAGAATGGAGCATCAGCGCCCCACGTAATATATTGTTCAAAAATGTTTTTCCGGTAATCAAAAGCTAACAGTGTTGTAGTTTTTATGGGAATATTAATATTAAAATCTTCTTTGAAATCCGTATTAATTGTAGCCGAAGTAATAAAATTCTTGAAAGTGGTTCTGTACCTGAAATTATCAATAGACCCGGAAGTACCCACAGATGGCGTAGGTGCATAATTTCCTGTCCACCACCGTGTAGTCCAGAACTTGGCACTTGCATTATCATCCTGAGGCAATACATCATAAGTAACATCCTGCGTCTGATAATTTAAACCATATTTTGCATCTAATTCCAGAAACTTTATTGGTTTATAGTTCAGGTTAAAATTTTGTACAACATCAATTTTATTATCCAGGTTGCTTGAGTATTGTGTCCTGTAATTGGGGTTATACCCGTTAACGCCAGTAGCGTCGCCAAAATAATAACCATAATTCCCATCAGGCATTTTATAATCATAGTTGGCAAAAGGCCTGGAGTTATTTAAAGCAAATATGATACCCCTGCCAGTAGCATCGTTTAAAGTATTCTTGGTATAGACCAATTGGGTAATACTCCTGAACTTTAAATTTTTAGCCAGCTCAACTCCTATATTCGAGAGTAAATTGGTTCGTGAATATTTTCCATTATTTCTGAAAGTGCTGGTTTGCCTGTTATCAGAAACAGCAAAACTGAAATCCATTTTTTCCTTGGCCCCTGAAATGGTAATGGAATTATTAGTGGTATAAGCTGTTTTAAAAAACATATCAAAATGGTCGTAATACTGAAGGTTTTTATCATAAGGCTTACTGGTTGTTGTAGTCGGATCTACCAGGTTCACCTGCACGTTTTCTCTGTAAACACTGATAGCAGGATCCAGATTAATAAGGTTGCCGGAAGAAGCAACAACCTCCCCGTTTGCATTGGTTGTAAATGGATGCAGCCTGGCCTTGTGTACACCCCCTTCATTTAACATAGTGTTCATTGAAACATTGGAAGAAATATCAATCCTTATTTTTCCCGCTTTTCCTTTTTTAGAAAATAACTGAATAACACCATTGGCACCCTGGGCACCATATATAGTAGCTGCGGCTGCGCCTTGTACTACTTCGATTCTTTCAATCTCGCTTAAATCAAGAGCCAGCCTGAATAATAACAAGCAAACAACAATCATCATTATACCATTATACAGGAGATTTTTAGACACGTAAGCGGCAAAATAAAAGCCCCGGGGTTAACGGGGCTGGAGGATAGCGATATTGTTATATAATAAAGAAATTAGCTCCAGCCTGCATTTGAAGTTCCGGTACCATCATCTTTTGCTACTGTTCCAAA
>JAATGJ010000062.1 GCA_015654695.1 Chitinophagales bacterium
AAAAGAATTTAACTGATCCACCATCGTATTGATGGTATTTTTTAATTCAAGGATTTCTCCTTTTACATCCACAGTGATTTTTCTTGACAAGTCGCCTTTAGCCACCGCGGTAGTTACTTCCGCAATATTTCTTACCTGGCCTGTCAGGTTGGAAGCCATCTGGTTCACGGAGTCCGTCAAATCTTTCCAGGTACCTCCGATACCTTTTACTTCTGCCTGTCCGCCAAGTTTACCATCGGTTCCCACTTCACGGGCCACACGGGTTACCTCGGAGGAGAATGAATTCAACTGATCCACCATGGTATTGATGGTATTCTTTAATTCAAGAATTTCTCCCTGTACGTCAACGGTAATTTTTTTACGCAGGTCGCCTTTTGCTACCGCAGTGGTGACCTCGGCAATACTTCTTACCTGTGTCGTAAGATTACCGGCCATTTGATTCACAGAATCTGTAAGGTCTTTCCATACACCCGCCACACCTTTTACTTTCGCTTGTCCTCCTAATTTTCCCTCGGAACCTACTTCACGGGCAACACGGGTAACTTCCATAGAAAATAAATTCAACTGCTTCACCATGTCGTTTACTTCCGCTGCGATTTTCGCGAATTCACCCTGTAAAAGGTGGTCACCGATTTTCAAAGGCATTTCCTGCGAAAGATTTCCTTTTGCAACGGAACTGATAACGTGAGCTATTTCAATAGTTGGATGTACAAGGTCGGAAATAAGGCTGTTGATAGAATCAGAAGCGGTGCGCCATGATCCTTTGGCGGATTTTGGCAGCGATACGCGGTGATTCAGATGTCCTTGTTTGCCAATTGTATTTCTTGCCTGGGTCAATTCTTCCACCAGGGCTTCATTCAATGAAATGATCTCATTTAGTGTATCGCAAACCTTTCCACTTAGCCCAAGTCTGTCTATCGGCATACGCACACTGAAATTACCATTTCTCATTTCCGATAATAATTTTAAAAGTTCACGGATATCTAATTCATCGGAAAACTCAAGAGTATCGCCGTTCTTATGCTTACCCTTACCATTGGTCTTTTCATGGGAACCATTCGTTTTTTTAACTATAACATTCCCTGGCGATAATTCTTCGGGCATATCAATACCTACAGAAGATTGAGGTGAAATCTGTACTCTTTTTTTCATTAGTTTTGATTAATGTGTAAAATAATGGACATTTAATGGCGAAATGTGGATTTTTTTCCACACCAGAACTGTAAATGGACACTACCACTTTGATATAAAAAAGTATTTGGCTTGTAATTAATTACTATCTCTTTATAAAAAAAATTGTTGAAGAAAATTGTATAATTCTTATATTTTAAACACAGAAAATTGTGCCACAAAACCTTATTTCCAGCGACAACAGCACTTTGGGTATTAACAATAAACTAATATTAATTGCCGAGGATGATCTTGATGACCAGGAATTACTAAAAGAGATATTCGCCTCTATTGATGATTCTTTTTTACTATTGTTTGCAGACAATGGATCACAGGTAATGACGCTGCTTGATGAAAGCGATGATAAAAATCTGCCCTGCCTTATCATACTTGATTATAATATGCCCGGATCGAACGGTGCGGAAATATTGAAAGAATTAAAACCTAACAGCCGTTATAATGCCATCCCTAAAATAATCTGGAGCACATCTAAATCGGCCACATACAAGGATATATGTCTTGAACTGGGTGCCAGTATTTATCTTGTCAAGCCATCTAATGTAAATGACCTCGTTGAAATTTGCCGTTATATGCTTTCTTTCCGTGCTTTATAGAATCCGGGCGCTCACCGGAAAGTCTCATCCAGGACTTTTAATAAAATGGGTTTTTCCCACACCGTTACATTCCCGGGTGGCTCTAAAAAATCGGTTTTTCGGAGATAAGCGCTTATCAGGTATATTTTAAGAGAAGGAGATTTTTTTACAATTGAATCTATATAATCCCTGCCTTTGCCATCTGGCAGATTATTATCCAATAATAATATATCAGGCTGGATTTTTTCAAGGATTTCCAGGCCGTCTTTTAATGTATAGGCTACTGAAACTTCATACTTCTTGCGCAGGAAATAACTTTTCATGATCATGCAATAATCTTCTTCATCATCAATGATCAAAATTTTTAAATTCTTCATACTTACTTAATAGCAAATCATAGTGAAATCAAACCCGGAAATGGATAAGCAATTTAAAAAAAAATCCCTGGTACTAACCTTAACCCGATAAGAGAAAACCCGGAGATGCTAAATTATGCAAAAAACCGGCAAATCCTGTGCCCCTGCTCTTCCGGGAAAAAGTGTATAGATAATAAAACTAATCCTTCAGCAAGGGTAAATAACCCGGCATTTTTGTTGTTATAATCCATGACAACTATTTGTGGAAAGTACGGGAGAATACAAAGCAGGGCGCTGGTATTATTTATTTGCATGAGTGCCTCATGGTAAAAACCCTTTATTTTTGAAAATAAATTTATTAAGATGGGGCCAGGCAACGGGTCAGGTGCTTTTGAAAATGATTATAATGAATTTATTGATATGGCCGTCCATGATCTTGATGCGCCTCTGAGGAAGCTAAGTTTACTGGTGGGTATGCTGACAGATAAATTACCCCACGATAAAAACATACAAACTTATAGTGCACGCATAGAAAACTGCGTAGTTGATATGAGGTCATTAATAGACGACCTGTACGTCCTGGCAAAGATTTCTGATAAAGGAAAATTTACTGCCTGTAATATTGATACTATTATAAAGGAACTTTTGCCGGGTTTACCATCACCTGTCAAAGAAAAAAAACCGGTAATAAACACTTCTTCTTTACCAATAATAGAAGGAGATGCTGTCCAGTACAGGCTTTTATTTAAAAATCTCCTGGAGAATGCCATTAAATTCAGTAGCGCCGGTACTCTTTCCGAAATTCAAATACGGTCATCCGTTTTAACTTCAAATGAAAAAGATTCCCTGGATTTGCAATCCGACATGCTATACTACAAAATAGAAATTGCGGACAATAGCATTGGATTCAAACAGGAAAATGCTGAAAAAATATTTCGGCCTTTCGTGCGGTTACATGAAAAATCGCGGTTTCCGGGTAATGGTATCGGCCTCGCCGTATGTAAGAAAATTATTGATATTCATCATGGCATTATTTATGCAGAAAGCCGTGAGAACGAAGGATCAAGATTTATTTTAGTTTTACCCGAAAGACACTAAAATCCTATGCTTAAAGGAAACCTGATAAAAATTTGCATCGTAGATGATGATGAAGATGACTATTTTATTATTACGAACTATATAAATAACATACAAGGCGTTAACCTCCGCGTAGAATGGATCAAAGACTATCAAACCGCCATAGACACCTTAAGAGCGAAATTGTACAATATTTATTTTATAGATTATCGCCTGGGTAATCAAACAGGATTGAATGTACTGCAGGAAGCGATGGCTATGGGATGCGAAGATCCTATCATATTACTGACAGGGAAAGGAAACAGGGAAATTGATATCCTTGCCATGCAAAACGGAGCTACCGATTACCTTGCTAAATCGGAATTGAACACTGAAAAACTGGAGCGGTGCATCCGTTATTCATTACAAAGGGCCGCTGATTTAAAGGAAGTAAAGGAGAGAGAAAATAAATACAGGAATCTTTTTGAAGGCTCCAAAGATGCGGTTTTCATTGCTGACCCCAATCTGAAATTATCGGAATTGAACCATGCGGCATCCTTGCTGTTCGGTTATGAAATCAATGAACTTATTTCCCGCAATCTCAATGACTTTCTGTGGAACGACAGCCAAAAAGAGTATATTCTTAATTGCCTGAAAAAAGGTAACGCAATTACTGATATGGAAGTACAGGTGGAAAACAGGGATAAGGAAATAAAATCCTGTCTCCTGTCGCTCTCTTTCCTGAAAAATACGGATAATGAATGGATAACTCATGGCATTCTTCATGATATCACCAATCTCAAAAGAGCAGAGTCGGCCAATTTACAAGCGCAAAAACTTGCCGCCAATGAAAGATTAATGAGAGTAATGGCGCATGAAATACGAAATCCCCTGAATAATATCGGCTTATCCATCCAGCATTTAGAAGATGTATCATCCGACCCCGCCTTCAAAAAAGAACTGGTTAACATTATAAAAAGAAATTGTACCCGTATTAATAAAAGCATAACCGAACTTCTTGACCTTACCAGGAGCGGCGAATTTGATTTTCAAAAACATTCGTTGCAGGAGATCATGAATGAAAGTATTTCCGTTGTGGCTGACAGGATAAATTTGCAGAATATCAAAGTAGAAAAAAAATACTATGATGTCCCGTTGGAAATAACCGCGGACAAATCCAAATTAAAGATCGCTTTTTCAAACATTTTATTAAATGCAATAGAGGCGATGGAAAAAAATAAAGGAGAACTGGCGGTTTCTTTACATTCATCGCCGGATGTATATATTGTGTCAATCAGAGATAACGGTACTGGGATTTCTGAAGAATACCTGCCCAGGCTTTTTGAGCCCTTTTTTACATCAAAGAAAAATGGAATGGGGATAGGCCTTGCAGCCTCCTATTCCATTCTTCAATCCCACCGGGCCAGTATCCAGGTAGATAGTAAAATTAATAAAGGCACCAATTTTATTATTACTTTTAAAACCCAGCCGGCTGAGCAGGTGTTGCTTTCTGATCAAAAAGAATATGCCGTATAATTATTGTCTATGGCAGTTAAGCAGGGCTTCGCAGAATTGATTCAATTTCATATTTCCTTCCAATCAATAAAATCTTTTTCAGCAAACTAATGTAGTAATTACCGGCGGAGTTATACTTTTGTACAAAAGGGGTGCAGGCAGAATTTAAACTAAACTATTGTGGAAAATATGCTACACTTCTGTTTATATTCTTTCTTTATAATATTTTTTACACTTTAAATTAATGACAATAGGGGGAAAAATGAATTTGTTTATTCAACAAAGAAACCGTCAAAAAGTGGTATGGAACTTGGAAAAATAAAATCATCTAATTGTAACCAATGTCTTCAATATATTTAACTGCTATACAGGGCAACCTTTGTTTAAGCTTACGTACCTTAAACTTATTCTTGCCATGAATTCCCCGATCAAATGTTTTCTTATTGATAATGATATTGAAGACCAGGAAATTTTTCTCCTCGCTTTAAAAAAGGTTAGTCCCTCCATAACCTGCGAATTTGCAGACGACGGACCTATAGCTATAAAACGATTTACCTCTGATAACTTATTTATCCCGGATATAATTTTCATAGATATGAATATGCCCTTTATGAATGGTACCGAGTGTTTGCAGGAAATCAGGAAATTAAATCACCTGAACGCTGTGCCCATTTATATATATTCCACTTTCGGTGATCCTGAATTAATGGATCAGGCGAAAAATCTTGGAGCTGCTGATTTTATTCTGAAACCTTCCAGTTTTTTGGTACTTAAGGAATCATTAGAAAAATTGCTCCTGTCAATTAACCCCGGCAACCATTATATCAGCAAATAAAGACCAGGATAAAATAAATCGGGGCACCTGTCAAAGGCCGCAGGTTGGGCGATCAGCTCAAAGCTATCGCGACTGGCAGAAAACAACTAAATGATTAATTCATAAAATGAAATTCAGGAACACATCAATTGAAATTAAGCTTAGAAGAGTTTTATTATTGACCAGTTCTGTAGTGTTGTTTTTAACTTGTGTTGCCTATTTTACTTATGAACTTATCACTTTCAGGGATACGATAAGAGATAACCTGTCTGTACAAGGAGAAATTATTGCTGCCAACAGCACTGCAGCGCTTGCCTTTGAAGATAAAGAATATGCGGTGGAGGTTTTGAATGCATTGAAAGCAGAGCCGCATATTGTAGCAGCATGTATTTATGATAAAGAGGGAGCTATTTTCTCAAAATTTCCTGATAGTCTTGATGATAAACAATTCCCGTCAAAGATTCAAAAGGATGGCTATCAATTCACGGGTTCTCATATAGAAGGATTTACTCCCATCATGCAGGGGGACAGCAGGATGGGTACATTGTATGTAAAGTCTGATATAAAAGCTTTGTATGCAAGATTGCGTCTTTACGGCTTAATTGCATTCCTGGTGATTACTGTTTCTTTTCTTCTGGCTTACCTTTTTTCAAATTTTTTACAAAAATCAATTACAAAACCCATTCTGGATCTGGCGGGAACAGCGAAAATAATTTCCGCTGAGCGGGATTATTCAGTTCGCGCAGTAAGACCAGGCGATGATGAGGTGGGCCTGCTTACTGACGCCTTTAACCAGATGCTTGACCAGATTCAAACGCAAAACAGGGAAATTATAGCGCTGAATCAAACCCTGGAACAAAGAATAAAAGAACGAACGGCGGAACTGGAAAAAACCAATGAAAAATTAAAACAGCAAAACGAATTTGTTGAAACCATTATTGATTCTTCCATTGATTTAATCGCCGTGTTTGACCTGGATCTTAACTACCTGATTTTAAATAAACATGCTGAAAAAGCCTATAATATTAAAAAAGAAGCTCTCGTAGGAAAGAATGTGCTCAGTATTTTTCCGGATATTAAAGACTCAGATATGCTCAGGGATTTAAAAAAAGCCCTGGATGGTGAAATAGTACATAACACGAATTATACTTTGCCTGTATTAAACAAGTATTTTGAAACCTATTATGTCCCTATAAAAGATAACGATAATACAGTCCGCAGGATACTCATGGTGGCGCATGATATAACCGCAATTATGGAAGCGAATCAGAACCTGCAGTTACTGAACGAGGAACTGGAAAAGTCAAATCAAAGCCTGGAACAATTTGCTTATATCACCTCCCATGATTTACAGGAACCACTCAGGAAGATCCAGATTTTTTCAGAAATGAGTGAAAACAGCCTGGATGACCCTGCGGTTACAAAATCATATCTTGGTAAAATCAATTCTTCTGCTCATCGCCTCTCGCAACTTATCAGGGCTATCTTAAACTATAGCAGGCTTTCAAAATCAGATACCCACACGGAAGAGGTTGACCTGAATAAAATCCTGGAAAATATAAAAATTGATCTGGAATTATTAATCGCTGAAAAAAATGCGGTAATACAATCAGGCGATCTGCCTGTTGTAAGAGGAATTCCTTTGCAATTGAATCAATTGTTTTTTAACCTCCTTACCAATTCACTTAAATTCTGTGAAAAACAACCATTTATTCATATTAGCTGTAACATATTAACGGGAAAAGAAAAGGAGCTTTCAGAACTGCATATTCCAGGCAGTCATTTTCGCTTGTCATTTACTGACAATGGAATTGGCTTTGAACAACAGTATGCGGGTAAAGTATTCGATATTTTTCAGCGGGTTCATAATAATGTCAGGTATAGCGGAACCGGTATTGGATTAGCTTTATGTAAAAAGATAGTGGATAATCATCATGGAAAAATAACGGTAACAAGTTCACCGGGAGAAGGAACGACTTTTTTTATTTACTTACCCTGCACTATGATAAGTAGTTGACCCTGTAAAAGACCAGCGAACATTTTGGTCATGACACTGGTTTAAAATCCTGGTATTGCCGAAACCATCGTTTAGAAAAAAACTTATGGCTGAGATGATAGAGCCTATCAATGGTTTGACGGAAATCCTTCTTTACACCACAAATTCAAATGTTGAAGAGAAATGAATATTGGAGTCTGAAATAGAATGAAGCAGATTATTTAGTTTGACCGATAAAAGCGAAAAATCTGTGGGTTTAGAAAAAAATGCATTTGCTCCCAGTTCACGGGCTTTTTCAATAGTTCCCGGATCATTGGCTGTACTGTATATAATGATGGGTATATTTTTATATTTCTCTTCCTTTTTCAAAACACTCAGGCATTCAAATCCATTCATGACAGGCATGTTAAGGTCAAGAAATATAACATCAGGAGGAGGAGGAATTTCAAGTTTTATAAGCGCTTCAGCGCCATCCTCGGCTGTTTCACAGATTAATGATAGATCTATTTTTTTTAATGCCCTCTGGAAAAGCAATTGGTCATCCATATCATCATCCACCATTAAAATCTGTACAGGTTTTCTCATAAGGGTAAATATAAATTAAAAAACGCAGACTATTTTTAGATTGATACCGCAAAGGAATATAAAGGCCAGGGGTAAGAGTTATTTGTTTTAGATGGGCAAAAAAACAGTAAACACAGCACCGTTACCAGGTTGACCCGTAGCAGTAATCGCTCCTTTGTGATTGTGAACAATCTTCTTGCAGATAGCCAGTCCAATGCCAGTGCCTTCATATTTGCTTCTGCCGTGCAGGCGCTGGAAAAGTTCAAAGATTTTATGCTCATATTTTTGATCAAATCCTATCCCGTTATCACTGATCCTTAGCTTCCAGAATTCTCCGTTCTGTGGCAGTACTGTGTCAGTTACTATTTCATTTCCGGGCACTATACAGGAAGAAATCCGTATATGCGGTGGAATGTGAGGATGGCTGAATTTGATAGCATTGCTGATAAGGTTTGAAAAAAGCTGGATAAATTGAGGCTTTATTACAGGGAGAACAGGTAAAACATCTGTTTCAATAATAACCTTTTTTTCTTCTATTACTTCGTGCAGGTTATTCTTAACTTCTTCCAGTATCAAATTCAGATCAGCGGGCATTAGCTTAATTTCTGAATGGCTGCTCCGTGAGTAACTTAGTAAATCATCTATCAGTTTCTGCATACGTTCGGCTGCAGATATTATCCGGGAAAAATAGTCCTTTGCCGTCCCTGACAGGTCAGTTAACTCCATGTCAAGTAAAAATTTACTAAATGACTGAATTTTGCGCAGGGGTTCCTGCAAATCATGTGAAGCTATATAACTGAAAGAAGCAAGTTCAGCATTGCTGCGTTCCAGTTCAAGGTTTTTATCAGTCAGCGCTTCGGTAAGTAACCTGTCTTTCGAAATATCCTGAACGGAACCAACTAAAAACATTTTATTATCCTCCCCGACAAAATTACCACTTGACCGAAAGAACTTAATTTTTCCATCCCTGGTGATAACCCGGTAAACATGTTCAACTAATTTTTTTGTTTCGTAGGTTTCTTTTCCGTCCCGGATTACCTGTTCTTTATCATCAGGATGGATAAACGATACAAATTTTTCAAACGATGGAACGAACTCCCCGGGTTCATAACTAAAGAGACGAAAAAGGTTATCCGAATACTCCAATTCACCTGTTTGCAAATTCCAGGTATAGCTGCCTAATAACGCGTTTTCTTCCGCAAGAGCAAAAATTTTGTTTCTTACCTGCAGGCGTTCATTAAATTGCCTTAAGTCTTCTGTTCGTTCAGACACTTTTTTTTCTAACTCCAGCGCGAAATTTTTTTGTTCCTGGATATCCATACACCCGCCTGCAAATCCAAGAAAGGTTCCATCAGGAGTATAGCGTGGAACGCCCTTATTGGATACCCACCTGTACTCACCGTCATATCTTTTTAAGCGGTATTCCATATAAAATTCTTTGCGCTTTTCAAATGATGTCATATATATATCCAGGCACTCTTTAAAGTCATCCGGGTGCACACCTTCCATCCACCCATTGCCAGTTTCCTGCTCCATGATGCGTCCTGTGAATTCAAGCCATGCCTTATTGAAAAAATGACATAATGTATCAGTTCCCGAGAGCCATATTAGTACAGGGACGGTATCTGCGATATTCCGGAAACGCAATTCACTTTCCTTTGTTTGTTGCTGTAGCTGCTGAATTTGGGCTTTACTGTCTTCCGCTCTTACTCTTAAGCCTATCTCTCTCCTCAGCCTGTAATACGCTATAGATACTATAAATAAACCGACCAGTGAAAGGACTAAAGAATAGAAAGGTGTAATGGTCGCTGTCCTCTCCTTTAATTTTGTTCTTTGTTCTAATACTTTGCTTTCAAGATTCATCATCAGGGAAATACGGTTACGTATTTCGTCCATTACCATTTTACCTTTCAGCAAAGGGGCTATATAAGCTTCAGCATCGTCTTGCCCTGTATTAAGATTGCTGTTTTTAATTAAAAAACTGAAACGGATATCCACCAATGAGTCTAAAATCTTTAGATTTTCCTTTTGCCGGGGATCATTCGGAATTAATGCCTCAATGAGGGCAATACTTTGTTTCACTTTTTCCCGGCTACCCCAAAATGGTTGCAAATAATTACTATCTCTTGTTAAAAGAAAACCCCGCTGCCCCGTTTCCGCATTTAGTAAGTTGACAAATATTTCGTTTAGCTTAAGATTTACCCGGTTGGTATGATCCACCAGGTTTGCTGCATTGTTAAGAGCATTAATACGGTTGTAAGAAATAAATGACACGAAAAGTAAAAGCAACAGAAGTATCCCAAAAAGCAGGTCGGGGATTATAATTTTTCGCCGGTTGATAATTTCCATAAATAATGGGCCAAATGTCCTTAATCAATAACATCAGATCAGTTCACCAATTTATATAAAAAACCAGATAATTTTAAACCTAAATAAAATAGCTGGAATGTCTGCGGGCTTTTAATTCAAAATAAATCCCCGGAAGCTGCAGGGGCGGGTAAAAAATTTCCTTTTCACTTCCAACAAATCATCCCAGTCCCGGTTTGCCGGGTTTATCCTGATGAAAGACAAGATTCAAACCGCTGCAATATACTGGCAGGAAAATTGAAACTACTATTAAAACATATCATGGCGAAGATGCTGGTTATTGATGATGAAACGGATACCTTGATGTTGATAAAACGAATATTTCAAAACTGGGGTTTTCAGGTAATCACCCTATCAACAGGGAGCAGGGCGGTTGAAATAGCGGAGAAATATCATCCGGACATAATACTTCTTGATATAAACCTGGATTATCCCTTTGATGGCAGGGAAATATCTAAACAATTACGAAGCAATGAAAAAACGAAGGATATTAAAATTTTCCTTTGTTCCGCTTATAATTCAGGTTCTTTAAAATCCTCACATATAGAAGATGGCTTTATCAGCAAGCCTTTTAATCTTACTCAATTAAAAAACATCATTTTGGACTGATAATGCGGGGAAATAATTTCACATAGCCCGTATTCTTTTACCCTGCATTACCCTTGCTTTTTTATAGCTGCACAGTTTTTTAAAAAAAAGAAGTCAAAAGTTGTTAACTTTTGACTTCTCAAATTCCGGATTACCGGCTTAATGTTCCACCAGATCCCTTAAAGATTTAATTTCATCATGGGAGGTTCGTAATGAAGTTTGCTGTTCTGAAATGATATTAGCAAGGTAAGCAGGGAGACTTTCTTTTAAAGCTTCTTTATATGCTTTTTGAGCGGCATCCTCGCCGAATTCACAGTTAGATAAGACTGTATGCCTGTCATGACCGGAAAAAACAGCCTTTACATCCATCCAGGTTCTGTATATCTTCCCGCTGATACTAGTGCCACTGTCTATACTTCCTCCCAACGCCTGGATTTCAGCGCCCAGTTGGTTTCGATGCCCGCGACTCTGATCAATGAACTTTAGAAATAAAAGTTTCAGATCCGCATCCTCTCCTTTTAATTCTTGCCTTGCCCTCTCGTACCCTGTAATACGGTCATTGTTAATCAGTACAAGGTCATTCAGGATTTCAATTGTTTCTTCAGATGTTTTCATATAAAATAGTTTGTTAGAGTATATAAAATTCTATGCCGGAACACACCCGGCTCTATTATTTTTTTAAGCAAAGTTGAAAAGTTTAATCCGTAAATAATCCGCTAAATGTTATAGCAACTGTGTAAAAAATATATATGAAAGAAGATTTTATTTTACTGATGATACCCTTTGAAAAAAGCAGCGGTTAAATAACCGCTGCTTTAATAGACTAGGTACGCTATTTATTTTTTCTCTTCCATGCACGCTTCTTCATTTCAATATAACACAATAGGGGACGTTTTAATATAATAACAGGGGACGTTAATGTTGAGGGTGTGGTAATCAGCGATCTTATACTTCTCCTGGTAAAATGCAGCATTAACCCCAAGGAGTTTTTTAAATTTCTCCCTGGAGTCGCCGCTTTACTGTATTACCGTCCACGTAACCAATATTTTTAAAATCAATTTTTTGCGTGTGAGTCTCGTTTTACTGGTTTTAGCATCTGATAGCCGCATCTGTTCAGCATAATCTTTTAATCTGGATTTCCTCTTCATTATCTATCCTTAATATTTGTTAGCTTAGTATGCCTGTTAGAAAAGTCGAAAATATAGTGCCAAAATTATTTAAACTGAGCAGCCATACTCATAGGCAGAATTGTAGAAAAACATTCCCAGCGGTAGGGAAATTTGTACTCAAATATCTACAGCATTGTCCTATATGACCTAATAATATAATAGCAAATTATCCTGCTTTAAAAATCCTGATGGTGGTAATCCCAAGGCGCCTGTTTGATCTCCGCCTGGTATGAATATTCTGGTAGCAGCGCTGGCTCATGAAAACAGGTGACCCCTTCTTTCTCCATTCTCTAATCTTATTCTTTTATACTAATGAATTCTTCGTAGTTCCGGATTTTATTATACAATGTTTTCCTGTCTATTTTTAATACTTCTGCGGCCTTGGTTTTATTATATTTTACCTCGCGCAGCACCTTTATAATGGCTTCGTATTCTGCAAGCGTGGCGATATCTTTAAGGTCTTTTGAAAGTTGCGATTTGCCCTGCAACAGGTCTTCCGCAGGGTGTTCCATTCCTGCATTAACCACAGGCGTTAAAATATTTCCGATTATTTCCCAGGGCAGAACATTACTTGTAATTTTTCCTGACGCAGACAAGAGACCGGCTCTGCGGATAACATTCCGGAATTCGCGCAAATTTCCCGGCCAGTCATAGTTTAAAAACAGTTCGATTACTTCATCGTCAAAGCCCTCAACCTTTTTATTTAATTCTATACATACTTTTTTTAAAAAAAATTCTGATAATGGGACAATATCTTCTTTTCTTTTAGTAAGCGGTGGAATGGAAAGAGAAAACTCATTAAACCTGTGGTATAAGTCTTCCCTGAATTTTCCTTTACGGTAGGCTTCCTGCAGGTTTTCATTGGATGCAACAAGTACCCTGGTGTCTGTAGCTATGTCCTTATTGCTTCCTACCCGTTTAAATTTTCTTTCCTGTATCACGCGGAGGAGAGTAGCCTGGACATCCAATGAAAGATTAGCGACTTCATCAAGAAATAAAGTGCCTCCGTTCGCAACTTCAAATATTCCTTCCTTATCAGTCAATGCCCCGGTAAAAGACCCTTTAATATGGCCAAATAACTCGCTGGCAGCCAGTTCTCTTGATAAAGTGCCGCAATCTACGGCTATAAATGGTTTTCCTTTCCTGTTGCTCTTTTGATGAATAGTCTTTGCAATTACTTCTTTTCCCGTACCACTTTCCCCATAGATGATTACACTGTAATTGGTAG
>JAATGJ010000093.1 GCA_015654695.1 Chitinophagales bacterium
CCTTACCATGCAGCAGTTAAGTATTATGTTCGAAGGACGGCTGACCGCAATTTTATAAAAAAATCCCCTCTCTCTCTTGCGGCCTAGGCCGCAAGAGAGAGAGGGGTACAAGAACTTTGACACAGTTTACTTTACACTCCCTCGCTTTCTTTGACTCTGCTACTTAACAGGTTGACAATTATTAAGAATAATTTTTTATTAAGTTTCTTTGCCTGGATTTTATTACCTGGTATTGTATGTCTATTCGTTATTTATGAAGAGATATTAAACTTTACCAGCGATTCAGATATTGATGGAGGCTATGAGGGAAACCGGGTACTTGATGGGTATATAATATCAGTAGCAATTTTACATTTGTTGAGCCTTTTTATTGGTTATATTCATTTTAGACTTACAATGAAAAGTCAAAATGAACAAACCAGCGACTAATATTGGGCTTTGTCTATATGGTGTGCGGCGAATAAGCTATAATCGCGCTTGATTATCTACCTCTCCGCAACTTCCAGTTTTTCAGGTCTACTATATCGCTTGCAGCGATATAAAATTCTGAACTAACAATATGCAATCCTCCTCTCCCCTGCATCTTCCCCTAAACAACTAGTATGAGAAGGAGTATATCCGTCTTGCTGGCCTGCCTGTATGGGTTCAGTAGTTTTTCACAAAAAGACAATCAGCAAGTTTCCAGTAAAATTGAAAAAGTAACCGTATTCCTGCAGGGGGCGCAGGTAGAACGAAGTGCCAAACAAGCGCTGGTTGCCGGCAAATACAATATCGTCTTTGGAAGCATCTCGCCCAAAGTGGATAAGCAAAGCATCCAGTTAAAAGCGGAAGGCAAACTCACGGTGTTATCCGTCACCCACCAGGTCAATTACCTGAAAGAACAACAGGTGCAGGAGGATATCAAACAACTGGAAACACAGAAAGAACAGTGGCTGGAAAAAGCGGCGATGGAAAAAAACATGAAGAATGTTTATAGCCAGGAAGAACAAATGCTATTAAAAAATCAAAGCATCAAAGGAGATGCGACATTAAAAGCCGTTGAACTAAAAGAAGCTGCCGACTTTCAGCGGCAGCGCCTTACTGAAATCTATCAGAAACTACAGGACAATGACCACAACCTGAAAAAGATGGACCTGGAAGTACAGAAGATAAACAAGCAACTCATAGAACTAAATCAAAAGAAAGATCTTTCTACCAGCGAAGTGATAGTAGCCGTGGATGTTAAGGAAGCGATGACCGCCAACTTCCGGTTAAGCTACCTGGTAAAGCAATCTTCCTGGTTTCCTACCTATGATATACGGGTGCAGGATATCACCCAGCCGATCAGCCTGCAGATGAAAGCCAACATCAACCAGCAATCCGGTGAAGACTGGAAAGATGTAAAATTGTTTCTATCTACCGGTAACCCAAATGAGAACGGAACGAAACCAACTTTATCTCCCTGGTACCTGAGATATTACTACCCGGTTCTCACCAGCCAGATCCAGGTACGCGGCGCCAGCACTATATACGGCAACAGCGGCGGCCTGAGCCTGTATAATTCCGTTTCCGGAACTGTGCGTGATGAAAAAGGTCAGCCGGTAACCGGGGCATCTGTGATAGCCAAAGGAACAGCGACGGGCACTACCACTGATGTCAACGGCAATTTCACGATGCAAATGCCTCCGGGTGGAAATACGCTGGTTGTTTCATCAGTTGGATACAGCAGCCAGGAATTAACAGCTTCTACGGGCTATGCCAATGTATTTCTGAAAGAAAACACTATGCACCTGGATGAAGTAGTAGTCGTAGGTTATAGTACCAGGAAAGAAGGATTAGATGATTCGTATGAATCGGTTAAAAGCTACAAAAATAAAAAAGAAGAAACAGCCATCAATACCACCACCGTTTACCAGCCTACTACTACCATCTTTGAAATAGAAAATCCTTACTCTGTTCCCAATGATGGGAAATTATATACAGTGGATATCAACAATTATGAACTGAATGCCTTGTATGAATATTACAGCGTTCCCAAGATAGATGCCAGCGCCTACCTGACTGCTAAAATAATAGACTGGCAGGAACTGAATCTTCTTCCCGGTGAAGCGAATCTTTTCTTTGAAGGAACTTATCTGGGTAATTCGCTGCTGGATGTACTGAATGCAGGTGATACGCTGAACATATCATTAGGAAAAGATAAAGGCGTGGTGGTGAAAAGAACACTGATGAAAGAATACAGTTCTAAAAAATTTCTCGGCAGCAATAAAACCGACAGCCGGCAATACGAGATACTGGTACGTAATAACAAACAACAACCTATCAGGATCATCGTAGAAGACCAGTTCCCGGTTTCCACCAATAAAGATATTGAAGTGGATAAACTCTCGTATGAAGGCGGCAAACTGGACGATGATACTAAAAAAATAAACTGGGTTTTTTCTATTGACAGTAAAAAAGAAAATAAACTGCAGGTAGGCTACTCGGTAAAATACCCGAAGGATAAAACGCTGCAACTGGATTAAAAAGAATACGCCGTTTAAAAGATTTTTTGCCACGAAAACGGAGAGACGGGAAGGAACGGTACACGCCATGCCTCAAGGTATGGCGTACTTGTTTTTTACCCCATTACTCAGGCTCTGAGAAACTCCGGTTTCGCAGTTTTACTTTGAACCGGGCGGATACACCCACTTTATACAACCAGGCCTTACTTATTGTTTTTTTCCAATTGATAAAAAAGAAATATCTTCTTCCTTTTTTGCAGGCATCTTCTATTTACCCGGCCTTATCCGTGATGATAAAGATAAAAATGCACCGGGTATGAAAGCCGGTTTCGCCGGATGATAGGGAAAGGTTTAAATTTAAGAATGGGCGCTATCGCTGTAGTTGCAAAGGGGCAGGATGTAAAGATCAACCCGGCTCCCGGCATCAGTTATTCATTCAAATTTTAAAAAAAATAATCATGAAAACAGGAAAAACAATTGGCTGGTTATTAATAGCAGGCGCTATTGGCGTATTTATTCCCTACACCATTCTTACAATAATATTTGAATACCCTGATATTTTGAGGCAGGACACTGCAATCATCCTCACTAAATTTCATGAAGGAGGCGGCAAATTAATCGGGACATGGTTTGCCTTTGCACTGATCGGGCTCCCATTATTACCCGCTTATATTCTTATAGGACAAAAGCTGGAAAACAAATCGGCATTGATCCGTGTAGCTACCACCATCGGCGTAGTGGGATTAATTGTTCAGATGATTGGCCTGTTGCGCTGGACATTTGTAGTGCCTGTTTTAGCCAATACGTTTGTAAGTTCAACCGATGAAACAACAAAGGCGGCAGCCATTGTTGCCTTTAAAACCATCCATCAATTTGCAGGTGTCATACTGGGCGAGCATTTAGGGCAATTGTTTACCATCGCCTGGACGGTCATGATTTCCCTGTCATTTGCGAAATTAAAACTGTTTCCTAAATGGATAAACTGGCTTGGCTTTATTAGCTCGTTCATTTATTTGCTGGCGCAGGCCGAATTATTTGAAACAGTTATACATGGCTTCCCGGTCTGGGATATGGCGGGGTTTATTGGCAGTACACTCTGGCTGATCTGGCTTTTAATCATTGGCATTAAATTTCTGAAACTAAAAACATCACTTGCTTAAATCAATTTACACATGGCCATTAAAATAATTTTCCTGTTTACGCTGCTGGCTTACAGTATTATTGTAAGCCAGTCTTTCATGTACATTCTTGCATTAAAGGATGTACAGCTTACTCTCGAAGCCGGCCCTTATACTGAATTACGGAAACTGATAGACGCCAGTATGAGAGGCAACTTTAAGTATGTGGTATATGCCGCATTGCTTACCAGTCTCTTGCTTGTACTTTCAACAATTAAAAATCCCGATAGCCTACTATTTATTACAGCCGCTATTGCATTTGTTGCTTTAATTGCAGACACATTACTCACCGTAAAAGGCAACCTGCCCGTTAATGATATAATTAACTCCTGGTCTTCCGATAACGCCCCGGCAAATTGGAAGGATTACAGGGCAAAGTGGTTCACTATTTTTCAATATCGCCAGATTGCCAATATAACCGGCTTTGTAAGCTTGTTGATTGGCGCCGTATTCGGGTTAAAATAAACGGAATAGGTAGTATGATTTGTCTATAGCGCATCAGCCATTTGAAACGATATAATGCCGGAATAAAAAATAAGCAATTCGATATTTTTATCAGAAATTTAATTCTCATGAAAAAAATCATACTTCTTGTTATCTTTTTTGTCAGCCAGTTTACAATACTCTTTGCACAAACAGATACCGTTATTTCTATAACCAAAAAAAGCTATAGGATCCCTATGAGGGATGGAGTGAGACTTTTTACCATAGCGCTTTACCCTGCAAATTATACAAAGCAGGTACCCATACTGATAGAGCGTACCCCGTATGGCACCGATTTACCGATACAGGAAGACTCTTCATTGAGTATTGACAAGTTGCCGTCTTATTACAGCATTTTGCTTAAAGAAGGTTATATTTTAGTCTTCCAGGATATGCGGGGGAAATTTAAAAGCGAAGGTAGTTTTGAAATGAACCGCCCTCTTTATCATCTCACAGATAAGACAAGAACAGATGAAAGTACGGATGCCTGGGATACTGTTGACTGGTTGATAAAAAATACAACAAACAATAATGGCAAGGCAGGGATATTCGGTATTTCTTATCCCGGGTACCTGGCATTGGATGCAGTCGTTGATCCGCATCCTGCATTAAAGGCAAGTTCACCCCAGGCATCCCCGGCTGATATGTTTTTAGGAGATGATTTTCATCACAATGGCGCTTTCCGGTTAAGTTATGGGTTTGAATACAGTTACCTGGTAGAGAATGCCAAAGAAGCCAACAGTTTTTTTCCATTTCCGAAATATGACTTGTTTGATTGGTATTTAAAACTGGGGCCGCTAAAAAATGTAAATGAAAAATATTTCAACAACAAACTTCCTGCATGGAACGATTTTGCAAAGCATCCTGATTATGATGCTTTCTGGAAAAAGCAATCAGCCCTGACCAGTATTCATACCACGCAAATACCAACACTGCATGTGGGTGGTTATTATGACCAGGAAGACCTGAATGGACCACAAATAATGTATGCCCAGCTTGAAAAGAAAGACAGTTTCAACCGCAATTATATTGTACTTGGACCCTGGAACCACGGGCAATGGGCAAGTGCAAAAGCCGACAGTTTAGGAAAAATAGATTTTGAAAGCAAAACAGCAATATGGTACCAGGCGCTGCAAAAGCAATGGTTTGATTATTGGTTGAAAGGGATGGGTGATGGCAAATTTGCAGAAGCTAACTGTTTTCAAACAGGAACTAATACATGGAAAACGTATTCTAGCTGGCCGCCAAAAAATACTGAAATAAAAAAACTATATGCTAATGCCAACCATACAGCCGGCTTTGCGAAACCCAGCAGTAGTAAAGCATCGGTAAGTTATGTAAGTGACCCGGCAACGCCAGTTCCTTACCGCAGCCTGCCCATCGAAGCCACTTATGGCCCAGGCAGCCGCTGGGAATCCTGGCATGTAGAAGACCAGCGTTTTGTAAGTTCAAGACCTGATGTGGTAAGCTTTACCGCCGACAGTTTAAAAGAAGATATGACCATCACCGGGAAAATCACGGCACATCTTTTTGCAAGCACTACTGCTACTGATGCTGATTTTGTAGTTAAGCTGATTGATATGTACCCGGATATTGATAGCAAAAATAAATTAATGAGCGGTTATCAGTTACCGGTAGCCATGGAAGTTTTCAGGGGGCGTTTCAGGAAGAGTTTTGAGAGACCAGCACCGCTGACACCGAATAAGCCGGAAGAGTTTATCATTGACCTGCACGATATTAATCATACTTTCTTAAAAGGTCATCACCTGATGATACAGGTGCAGAGCACGTGGTTTCCCATTATTGACAGGAACCCGCAACAATATGTTTCCAATATTTTTGAAGCTAAAGAAAGTGATTTCATAAAGGCAATACATACTATATACTGTAATAGCCAGTATCCTACTTATATTGAGCTGCCTGTAATGAAAGAATAAAAATTCTTTTAACCCTGCTGTTAACCGGCTGACCTTCAGCCCTGCAAAACTTCGGATTTTACAGTTTTATTTTGCCGCCTGTGGCGCCCCATAAAAAACGAACCGGACAAATCCGGAATTGAATTCCGGATTTGTCCGGAATATTTTTACCTTTATTCCATGATAAAACGCATAGCCGAAGCAAGATTGAAAAAATTAGCTTCCGCATTCCGCAGTGTAGCCGTAGTAGGCCCGAGGCAAAGTGGCAAGACCACACTTTGCAGGCTGGTATTCCCTGGCAAACCCTATATTTCATTAGAAAATCCCGATACACTGGAGTTTGCGCAAACAGATCCGAGGGGTTTCCTGGCACAGTTTAAAAAAGGCGCTATACTGGATGAAGCGCAGAAAGCCCCGCATCTTTTTTCCTACCTGCAGCAGGTACTCGATGAAACAAAGAAAAAAGGATTGTTTATTCTGACTGGCTCTAATAATTTCCTGTTGCAGGAAAATATTACTCAAACATTGTCCGGCAGGATAGCCTATCTGCAGCTTCTGCCGCTTTCATTACAGGAATTAAAAAACAGCAAAAAAATAAAAGCAGACTACGGATGGCATATCATAACTGGCGGCTATCCCGAAGTGATCGCAAAAAAAATAGCGCCTGCGGACTGGTACGCCGGATATTTGAATACCTACGTGGAAAGAGATGTCCGCCAGTTAAAAAATATCAGCAACCTGTCACAGTTCAGCAAACTGCTCCGGCTATGCGCAGGGCGAACAGGCCAGATACTCAATATGACCTCGCTGGGCAATGATTGCGGCATTGATCAGAAAACAGTGACAGCGTGGCTGGCGATTTTGCAAAGCAGCTTTATTATTTACCTGTTAAAACCTTACCATAATAATTTCAATAAACGCATTATCAAATCCCCCAAACTATATTTTTATGATACGGGGATTGCGTGTTCATTACTTGGCATCAGCAATGCCAGGCAAATTTCCACACATGCTGCTAAAGGCCCGCTATTTGAAAACATGATACTTAGCGAGCTGCTGAAAGAACGCCTGAACAAAGGCCTGCAGGACAATCTTTATTACTGGAGGGATAAAACAGGAAACGAAGTGGATATAGTAGCTGACCGTGCCGGCAAACTGGCTGTAATGGAGTTGAAAGCAGGGCAGACAATTTCCCCTGATTTTTTTAAAGGGCTTGACTATTTTTCTTCCCTTTATAAAAAAACTGCCGGCAAGCTATTGATCTATGGCGGAAAAGAGAAACAAAAAAGAAGTAATGGCATTGTAGTAACTCCCTGGAATGAATTAATATGACAGGTTAGTATCACTTACGGAAATAAAAAGATATTACTCTTTTATTATACCCGCGGACAAAAAAAACAGGACAAATCCGGAATTGGATTCCGGATTTGTCCATCATACATTACCCTTTAATAACTTTGAGCCATGAACATACCTATCCGGTCCATTCAACCAGCCGACAATCCATTTCTTGCAAAAATTGTAAAAGACACACTGGCAGAATTTGGCGCCAATCATCCCGGCACTGTTTATTATGATCCCACTACGGATGCTTTATATGAGTTATTTCAAACAAAAAGAGCCGCCTATTTTGTAGCAGAAATCAATAATAAAATTGTTGGCGGTGGTGGCATTTATCCCACCGAAGGTTTACCTGCCGATACCTGCGAACTGGTAAAAATGTATTTATTACCACAGGCCCGTGGTACAGGACTTGGCAGAACATTGATAGAAAGAAGCATTGATTTTGCTAAAGAAGCCGGTTATAAAAATGTTTACCTTGAAAGTATGCTTGAATTGAAACAGGCGCTGAAAGTATATGCGAAATTCGGCTTTGAGTATTTGAAAGGACCGATGGGCAACAGTGGTCACACTGGTTGCAGTTTGTGGATGCTGAAAAAGCTGAATGATTAAAATGGTTATACCTTAAAAAAGTTCACACTTTTTCTTTACTTACCTCTTACTTTATCCATTTGATTTTTGAATAAATATACCTGGAAACCGACACTTAATGCAAACCCGCCACCGCCATCAAACCCATCCACCTTGCTGTGATAATATCCCATCAGGCCGTCAATGGATACCTGCTCACTGATAAATATCGCGGCCCCGCCACCCAGGAAAAAATTAGCGCCGTTATTAGTGTTGGAGGTATTACCAATTTTTGTTTTTTCAGTTATAAAACTAAAACTACCCTGCAGTATCGGACGCACATTCGCCGTGGTGAAATAATAACGCGCAAACGGCCCGATACCAAGATCAGTTAATTTGCGGGTACCATTCTTTGAATAACTGATGGTAACATTCGCGCCAACAGCCAGGTTGTCTATCACGAAAAGACCTGCGGTTGGTGTAAGGCTTATTTCGGTATTATTTTCTGAAGTATTCAGCCGGAAATTACCACCGACCATCCAATCACCTTTCTCTGTCTGTGCATTCACGGATGCCAGGATACCTGATAAGAATAAAGCCAGTATTATTTTCTTCATAACGTTAATTTTTGGGAGCCCTAAGATAAAGGCAAGTTTTGGATTTACGAAGAAGCAGTATTTACCAATTCTACCTCGTACACCGGGCTGAACAAATAAACCCTTCCTGTTCCCACTTCTTTACACTGGAAACGCTTCCTTAGTTTCTTCCCTTTTTGAAATACCCGGCCATCACTGGTACGGAATACAGCATTGATCGCTATCTCTTCTATTAATAAAAACCTGCTGCCTGCGGCATCATACTTTCGCAAAACCCTTAACAATCCCTCTTCCGCACAACTGCTGGCAGCCGGGTTTTGCAAAGACAGCAATAATTCTTTTTCAATATCGGGGGGAAATACTTTGTGTTGTAAAAATTGGTCAAGCAATTTGCCATAGATCGTTTTCCATTCGCGGCCATGCGCCATTACTTTATTGCCAAACTGTTCAAACGTCAGCAAATGCGCCAGCTCATGCAGCAAAGTAACCAGGAAAGAATATTTATTGAGATTGCCATTTACGCTGATACGGTGATTGTCATGATGCGTCCGGTGACGGTAATCACCAAGAATGCTTTTTCGTTCCCTGGCAACAGTCAGATGTACTTTAAACTGGCGCAGGTAACCCAATACAGCATCATAGGTACCGGTCGGCAGGTAATCCTGGAGTTGCGCAATAGGTACTTCCTGCTTAGGCATTCTTTTTTTGCTTGAGCAATTTGGTAAGAGCGGATACTTCAATAACGGTATAAACAATATAAAGACCCATACAGGTAAACAAAGCCGGTTTGCTGACCTCTTTTTTTACCGTCATGATATACGCAAACGCTGCTATGGCGCATACAAAAAATTTGATCATGAAGCTGCCATACATAGCCCGTACAAATGCGTTGGGATTAGGAGAACTTAATGACCGGCGTGTAAGTAAGAAGGAGGAAAAGCTTACAGCAAACAGGATAAGGTTACCGGTAATAAGCACGGATTGATCAGCATCCCATTTTGCGAGCATACTTTTCCCGATAACAAAGAAGCCATTGAGTAAAATAAAAACAAGGATCATCGGACGCAGAGGAGCAAGACTATTTCGGTTCATTATTTTTTGGTTTACCTGTTTCCCGTACCAGCTTATAAAAAATTCCGCTTAATACGAGCAAAGGTAAGACACAGGCAAGCAATGGAGAACTATGAAGCCACTTATCAGCTTTCAGTCCGGCGAAAACCGCCAGACCGATAGCTGCGAGCAGTTGCGTGCCGAGGCCCGCATAGCGAAGAATATCTTTATTATTATTTGGCGATGGCCGCTTGTCCATTTTTACTCATCTCTACGATATTGCTGCTGCCGTTGCTGGTTATGACCGAAGTGGCGGCAACGCCCATGTGGCACTGACCATTGAAAATAGCAGTAGGCTCTACCTGCAGTTTACCTGCAAACAGGTTACCCTTTACTACACATTCACCTCTCAATTGCAAAAGGTCTTTTGTTTTGATGTCGCCTGTTACTTTGCCTACTATATCGGCCTGGTTGCCGCTAATGTTTCCTTCTACAGAGCCATTAGCGCCTATTACAATTTTAGCTGAGCTGCTAACATTGCCAATGATAGTGCCATCAATCCGGAGATCGCTGTTGCTGCTGATATCGCCTTTGAGGGTTGTACCGGTACTTACCAGCGTAGCGCCGCCGTTACTGTTAGATGTTTTTTCGGTTTGCATGTCGGATTTGTTTTTACTGTTAAACATAGGTTTGTGATTTAGTATTATTTTTCGGCGGATTGTCTTTCCGAAAAATATAAAAATTTTTCTGAGTTTTCATCTTTATTCTTCAGCCTGTCCTTTCAGTCATCAGACAGATCCTCTTTCGGCAACTGGAGCTGAACCGTATCAAGTGTCGCGGGCTTATCGCCCAGCAGCGGTCCTTTTCTCAGCCCCTCTTCGTACTGCTTCAGGTTATTCAGTTCTTTTTCCAGCTTATCCGCATTGTATTTCAGCTCACGGTATTCCCGGCCAACTGTCAGGTCATTACCCGGTATATAGTATTTCAGCGGGGTAAATATGATCAGCGCCACGGTCAGGCCGACGAGTAGTACAAATATTGTGCTCAAAGCGATGTAAACGCTCAACCGGGATAATTTAAAAGTCACCACTTCTTCGTAAGTATCATCATTCATCACGACGAGGCGGTAACGGTTGCGCAGCCTTTTTAGCGTAGATCCGGCGTCCAGTTTGGCCATAATTGAATTTTAAACGCTTTAAAGGTATGAAATGCTTGTTGGTTTGTGCCACATCATCAACGCTTTACCCCACAAAAAAATTGGCCGGTTTATCCTCGCCATTTAATTATCCATACAAAAGGAATCCTGGAAGCCGGCCATCTTGTTTTTTATCATTCCGGGTAACGATGAGAATGAAAAATTTTTACCCTCCGTTTTATACTAAATTGTTTGAAATTCAGTTATTAAGAGTTTAGTTTGCGACGGAAAATGGGATCTACCAGATATATTACGTTTACTGCTGTTTTGTTCGCTATCCTTTGCCAAATAACTGCAATATCTTTTGGGCAACTGGGTACCAATCTTGATATTACAAAACCCAAGGAATATGATAACCGGGTACTCCGGTCAGAAAAATCGGATCAAAAGAAATTCACGCTTCCCAAACGCTTTATCCAAAACACCGTCACTCATTACAATTACTTTTTTAACGCGAATAATAAACTGAATGAAGTACTCGAAAGAGCCAAGGCTTCTTTCAAGGATGATTATTCTGCGTTGCTCCCTTTTTATAATTACAGCCTTGACGCCACAGCGGCAGATACCACGCAGCTGGATTCCATTTCTTACAAATCGCAAACAGGTATTGCGCTGCATGATCTCCGCAACGACTGGGTGGATAACCTTTACCTGCTATGGGGCGCTTCTTACTATTTGAAAAAACAATTTGATTCCGCCTACCTGATGTTCCAGTACATCAATTACGCTTTTGCCAAAAAAGAAAAAGATGGCTATTATATGAATATCGGCAGCAGGATGGATGGCAACAGCGCATTCAGTATTGCAACGAAAGAAAAGACCAGTTTGCCACGAAAGGTTTTTTCTGAACCGCCAAGCCGTAATGATGCTTTTATCTGGCAGATAAGAAATTTCCTGGCGCAGGACCTTTTTGCTGAATCAGCCAGCCTTATCATTACGCTGAAAAATGATCCGGCATTTCCCAAACGACTGGACAATGACCTGGATGAAGTACAGGCTTACTGGTTTTATAAACAAAGTATGTGGGATAGCGCCGCCGCTCATCTTGACAAGGCGCTTACTAATGCTACCAATAGACAGGAAAGGGCAAGATGGGAATACCTGCTGGCGCAACTGTATGAATTGAGCGGCCAATCTAAAGAAGCAGAAGACTACTATGCCAAAGCCATCCATCATACCACTGACCCGGTGCTGGACATATATGCACGTCTTTTCTCTATCCGTGTCAATAAAGATGGCGGCGACAACTACATTGAAAAAAATATCGCTTCGCTGGTAAAGATGGCCAGGAGAGATAAGTACCAGGATTATCGTGACATTATTTATTACATGGCCGCGCAGATGGAACTGGAAAGAGATAATATTGATGGTGCACTCGCTTTGCTTTTAAAAAGTACGAAATATACATCCAACGATCCGTCACAACGTAATAAAGCGTTTTTGCAACTGGCTGAACTGTCGTTCGCAAAACATCGTTACCGCAACGCCTATAATTATTATGACAGCCTGAATATTGGCGACCCGGCATTAAAAGATCCCGAAGCTATCACCAGCCGCAAAAAAGTAGCAGGCAATATAGCAGATCAGTTGGAGACAATAGAAAGACAGGATAGCCTGCAGCGGATAGCAGCTTTACCGGAAAATGAAAGAAGGGATTTTGTGAAAAAAATAGTGCGGCAACTCCGCAAACAACAAGGATTGAAAGATGAAGGCGCATCCGGTTCATCTGGCGCTTCGCCACTTACCACACAAAACCCTGCTCCCCTGTTCCCGGCTAACAACACAAAAGGTGAATGGTATTTTTATAATACCAACTCACGGCAAAAGGGATTGGCTGATTTCAGGGCAAGATGGGGCACGAGGCCCAACCAGGATAATTGGCGGCGAAGCGCTGCTCTTTCCAGCATTATAAAAAACAACAACAGAACAGATGGACCCGATCCCGGAAGAACCAATACAGGTAAAGGAGGAGGAACAACGGATGAACCTGCCGCGATCACTTTTGACGGCCTGTATGATAACCTGCCATTGACAGAAGATTTATTAAAAAAATCAAACGATTCTATCCAGTACGCACAGTTCAATCTTGGCAAATTGTATATACAGGAAATAGAAAATTGCTCGATGGGTACGGAGACACTGGAAGAACTCCGCATCCGTTTTCCGGAATACCCAAAGATGGATGAAGTGCTTTTCAATCTTTATTATTGCTATAATAAAAATGGTGAAACAGCAAAAGCAGGGGCTATCAAAAAACTGATGGATGAAAAATTCAAGACCAGCAATTTCACTACTATCGTAACTACAGGCAAAGACCCCCAATCAAAAACCGCTACCGGTAACGAAGATGCCACTAAAACTTATGAAAAGATCTATGACCTCTTTATAGAAGGAAAATTTGAAGAAGCGATTGCGCAAAAGAAAGTTGCCGACAGTACTTATACCACCAATTTCTGGTCGCCGCAATTGCTGTATATCGAATCGGTGTATTATATCAAACAAAGACAGGATAGTGCCGCCAAAGTAGTACTGACTAATATCATCAATCTTTTTACAAAGTCACCCTTAGCCGCTAAAGCCGCTACCATGCTGGATGTGTTGAACCGCCGGCAACAGATAGAAGAAGAACTCAGGAACCTTGTCATTAACAGGCCCGCAGAAGATACGACGACCCGTTTCAGGCAGGAACCAGTAGTAATTAATAATACACAACAGCCGGCTGTTCCAAAAGATACGCTGACCATTCAAAAGCCCGTTGAGCAACCACCGGTTGTAACAGCTAATAAACCTGTTGCTGACACTGTAACGAACAAACCGGAGGTACCCCCATCGGTCAATTATTCTTTTATACCGGAAACACCGCATTATGTATTGATCATATTGAATAAAGTGGATCCGGTCTTTATCAACGAAGCCAGGAATGCATTCGCCGGTTACAACAGGGATACTTATTACAACAAACAAATGACAGCCGAGCTGATTGAAATGGATGCTGACAACCGCCTCTTACTTATAAGCCCATTCAAGAATGCACAGGAAGCCATAGATTATGTTGACAAGACCCGGCCTGTAACCGCCAGCCAGATTGTCCCCTGGTTAAAAGGTGGAAAGTATTCGTTTTCGATTGTTACAGATCAAAACCTGAGAATACTCAGGAGCAGCAAAGACCTTGAGAAATACAGGCTGTTCCTGGACAAAAATGTTCCCGGCAAGTTTTAATGCTTAAGTTTCCCGGTTGGATAACCGTATAAATACTCCGTAACCCTGCTAAAAAAACACAGGCGAATGATTTGGGAAAAAATTAATCCCGGTTATAATAACCCCGCAGGTCTTTTTCTTAATTTCGGATGAGATATTTTTTTCCAGGCCTGGCCTGGTATGATTACTGAACAGGCTATATGATTAAAACCAACCTTCGTCTTCTTTCTTTATAATCACAACCATTTTTTATGAAAAGACCGGTCCGTATTTTCTGGCGAATTTTCCTGTTTGGCTTTGGCGCTTTCGTTTTACTGATCGCCCTGGCCAATTTTGGTGTATTGGGTAAAATGCCATCTTTAAAAGACCTGGAGAATCCCTCTATCCTGCAATCATCTGAAGTGTATGCCATGGATGGCACATTGATGGGAAAATATTACCTGCCCGATGGAAACCGCAGCATTGTAAAATACAGGGATATTTCAAAAAACGTTATTGATGCGCTGATAGCTACAGAGGACAAACGTTTTTATGACCATTCAGGCATAGATATGAAAGGAACCATGCGGGCCATTACATTATTGGGAAGTAAAGGCGGGGGCAGTACCATTACACAACAATTAGCGCTTGCGCTTTTTAACCAGCGGGCATCCAATAAAGCCGTTCGTGTCATTCAAAAATTGAAAGAATGGATCATTGCTATCAAACTGGAACGCAATTTTACCAAAGAAGAGATCATTGCTTTATACCTGAACGCTGTTCCTTTTTCCGATAATGTTTTCGGTATTCGTAATGCGTCAAGAACTTTTTTTCAAAAAGAACCAGACAGGCTAAATGTTGAAGAAGCAGCTCTTTTGGTCGGGATGATCAATGGTCCCGGCGTATATAATCCCCGTCGTAATCCTAAAGCTTCACTGGATCGCAGGAATTTAGTAATAGAACGTATGCGGGAAAATAAAAACATATCCGATGCAGATGCAGCCCGTCTGAAAGCAACGCCTATTACGTTGAAGTACAGAAAAATGGATGAGAATACGGGCTACGCTCCTTACTTCCGGGAAATATTGAGAGATGAAATAAGACAGGCACTAAAAGGTGTGGAAAAACCTGATGGCAGTTCTTATGATATATACGAAGATGGATTAAAAATATATACTACTATCAACCCGCGTATGCAGGAATATGCGGAAGAAGCAGTGGCCGTTCAGATGCCCGTATTACAAAAAGCAATGAACCTGCAGGCAAAAGTAAAAAATGGCGCCGTATGGAAAGAACATCCGGAAGTGCTGGAAAGGGCGATGAAAGAAAGTGACCGCTGGAAAAACCTGGCGGAAGAAGGCTTGAGCGATAAAGAGATCAAAGCGACATTCTCTGTGAAAGTGCCGATGAAAATTTTTGCCTGGAATGCCAAACGTGAAAAAGATACCGTGATGACGCCGAATGATTCCATCAGGTATCACCGGCAAATGTTGCAAACCGCTTTTATGGTAATGGACCCCGTAACCGGTGAAGTAAGGGCATGGGTAGGCGGTATCAATTTTAAAACATACAAACTGGATCATGCCAACCTGAGAACAAAAAGACAGGTAGGTTCTACCATCAAACCATTGCTTTATACGCAGGCAATGGAAGATGTTGGCTTTACCGCTGAAACAGAAGTGCAGGATCAGCAGCAGACATTTGGTAAAAATCAACTAGTGCCCGCTACTTCCCGGACCTGCAGTGGAAAAACTATTACGATGGCTTCAGCATTAACATGGTCTAAGAACTGCGCCTCTGCATACATCATGAAGCAGGTAGGCCCGGAACAGTTTGCTCAGTTCCTCGGCAAGTTGAATATTCCTACTAAAATAGAACCCTTCCCCTCTATTGCATTAGGATCCTGCGATCTTTCTTTATTTGAAATGATGTGGGGCTATAGCATTTTTGCCGGCCATGGTTACTCAACAAAACCCTATTTCATCAGCCGTATAGAAGACAGGAACGGTAATGTGATCAAACGATTTGATTACAGCGCTAACCGCAAAGAAGCGATCAGTGAAGTGACGGCATATAAAATGGCAAAGATGATGGAAGGCCCGGTGACAAAAGGAACCGCAGCAGGGTTAATGCAACGACTTGGAGCTTCTGAAATGGGAGGCAAAACAGGAACGACCAATTCAAATGCAGACTTTTGGTTCATGGGTTATACGCCGCAATTACTGGCCGGTACATGGGTAGGTTGTGATGATCGTTTTCTTACTTTAGAGAGTTCTGCATTTTATGGCGGCTCAGTGGCAAGGCCCATCTGGGAAGTTTTTTTCAAAAAAGTTTATGCTGATAAAACACTGGGCATTGAACAGGATGCAAAATTCGCCAAGCCAGCTGAACTGGAAAATGAGATCAACAGCGCTGACATCATGAATATCATAGATAATGTAGAACCTGGTGGACAAGGAGAAGACCAGGGAAACGGTACCGAGAATGACTATAATAACAATAACGAATATATAGGCCCGGAATCAACAACACCTGTTGAGGATAATCCTAAACCTGTTAAGAAAGATTCTGTCAACAACGCAGTCCCTGCCAGGGACGGGAAACCCATTGGCGCTCCTGTTGATGAACCCAAAAAAAAGAAGGGCTTCCTGAAAAATATATTTAAAAAGAAAGACAAGGATAAAAAGGAGTAGATGCACTAAGCCTCCGCTTATACAAAAAGGTTTCTGATCCCCGGAAGCCTTTTTGTATAAAAATTTTCCAGGCAGTTTAAGCCTCTTTCAGTACACTTTGACTGATCAAAGTCATTGCCCATAAAGCCTAAAACCTTACCTTTGTTGCAACTTTTTTTCAACCCTTGATCTTACTGATAAGCCGCAATTCCCGTACTATTGTAATTGATCAATTACAGGATAAATCTGATCCCGATATACAAAAATGCCTAAAATTTAAAACTATATACCAACATGGCAGATATCTTTGAACGCTTACTAAAAAATTATGGCCCTCTTGGTCAGCATCGTGAAAGGGCACATGGTTATTTTGCATTCCCCAAGCTGGATGGAGAAATCGGCAGCCGCATGAAATTTCGCGGAAAGGAAATGATTGTCTGGAGCCTGAATAATTATCTCGGACTGGCTAATCATGCTGAAGTAAGAAAGACAGATGCTGATGCCGCTGCAAAATTTGGTTTGGCCCTTCCCATGGGAGCCCGGATGATGAGTGGCAACAGTAATCACCATGAACAACTGGAAGCCGAGCTTGCTGCATTCGAAGGAAAAGAAGATTCGATACTGCTGAACTTTGGTTACCAGGGAATGGTGAGCCTGATTGATGTGCTTTGCAGCCGTCATGATATTATCGTATATGACGGAGAGAGTCATGCTTGCATCATTGACGGTCTTCGCTTACATACAGGCCACCGTTATGTCTATAAGCACAATGACATCGAAGACCTGGAAAAACAGTTACAACGTGCCACCGCATTGATAGAAAAACAAAATGCCGGAGGCATACTCATTATTACCGAAGGCGTATTTGGCATGGCAGGCGACCAGGGTAAATTGAAAGAGATCGCAGCGTTAAAAGAAAAATATGAGTTCCGCCTGCTGGTGGACGATGCGCATGGCTTTGGAACATTGGGAAAAACAGGCGCCGGGGCCGGTGAAGAACAAGGTTGCCAGGATCAGATTGATCTTTATTTTTCCACCTTTGCCAAATCAATGGCTTCCATTGGCGCTTTCATTGCGGGAGATAAGAGTATTATTGATTATATCCGTTATAATATCCGTTCCCAGATTTTTGCCAAAAGTTTACCTATGCCATTAGTGATGGGCAATTTAAAACGTCTTGAACTATTGCGTACACAGCCGCAACTGAAAGCAAAGCTGTGGGAAAATGCACAGAAGCTGCAGAGTGGTTTAAAGAAAAGGGGATTTGATATTGGTAAAACAGATTCAGTAGTTACCCCGGTATATATGACAGGCGGCGTAGAAGAAGCTACTGCCATGGTGATGGACCTGCGGGAGAATTACAAGATATTCTGTTCGATTGTCGTTTATCCCGTTATTCCGAAAGGGCATATTATTTATCGCCTCATCCCCACGGCCGTTCACACGGACGAGGATATTGAAACAACATTGAAAGCATTTTCGGCCACAAAGAAGAAATTAGATGCAGGAGAATACAAAGTAGAAGCGATTCCCGATATGGCTGAAGTAAAATAAATGAACAAACCGGAAATAATAATATGAAATGAGAAAGTGATATGACTTTCTCATTTCGCATTTTAAAATAAATCACATGCGAAAGTTTCTTTTCCTGTTATCAGCATTGCCTTTATTTGCCATAGCACAGACAAAACCCATCACATTAGAAGACATTTATAAAAAGGGCACATTCAGGGGAGAAACCATTCCTGTTTTTGCGGTCGAAACAATGGACAGCATGCTCTACGCCGCCAATATAAAAGAAGGAAACAATAAGATCCCTCTGTTTGACTATGCACCCAGCAACGATAAAAAGAAAGTGCTGATCTTCACTAACCGGGAAAGTATTTATCGTCACTCTTCCAAAGCATACAGCTATGTATATGATTTTGAAAACAGGAAATTACAAAAGCTGGACACAGCTAAATTGTTACATGCCGGTTTTTCTCCTGATGGCAGTAAGATCGCCTATGTGAAGGATAATAACCTGTACCTGTACGATATCGCTTCTGCCGGTACGAAAGCTATTACCACAGATGGCAAATGGAATTTTATCATTAACGGCAATTGCGACTGGGGATAAGAAGAAGAATTCAGTTTTACCCGGGCTTACCAGTGGAGCCCAAAGGGAAATTATATTGCCTATTACCGGTTTGATGAAACCAATGTGAAAGAATACCAGTTTACCCAGTTTGATAACTCTTATAACAAACAATACATCTATAAATATCCCCAGGCCGGGGAAGAAAATTCACAAGTGGATATTTATATATACAACGTAGTCTCAGGTGAAAAAGCGAAAGCGGAATATGAAAACGGAGATATTTATATCCCGCGCATTAAATGGACAAAGGATGACAACTCACTGGTTGTATTCTGGCTGAACCGTCACCAGGATGAATTAAAACTGTTGCTTACCGATGCGCGGACAGGTACCAGCAGCGTTTTATACCAGGAAAAGAATAAATATTATGTTGAGGTAAGCGATGACTGGCAATTCTTAAAAGATGGCAAAAGCTATTTTTTTACCAGTGAAATGAATGGCTATAACCACATCTATATCTACAGCATGGATGGGAAATCAAAGACACAGTTAAGCAGGGGCAATTATGACGTAACAGGCATAAATGGGGTGGACGAAATAAACAAAAGAGTTTTCTATACCATGGCTTACCCCCGTCCAATGGACAGGAATTTATTCGTAACTGATTTTGAAGGTAAAAAAACTACACAGCTCACGCAGGGCGAAGCCTGGCACAGGATACAACTCAACGACAATTTCACCCGGTTCCTTGATTATCGTTCTGAACTTAATACGCCACAAACGGTAACGCTGAATGATATTGTAACAGGTAAAAATAAAGACATCCATGCAAAATGGGTGAAAACTCCCGGTGAAAACGCAAAGCTGAAAGCAAAGATGGAAGAATATGGTTTTGTCAAAGCAGCATTCATCCGTATTCCCAATAGCAAGGGAGACACCTTAAACGGGTTCATGATAAAACCCGCCAATTTTGATCCTTCCAAAAAATACCCGGTTCTTTTCAGTAACTATGGAGGTCCCGGATCACAGGAAGCGGGCAACAAAATGCATAAGTATTATCTATGGTATCAATACCTGGCTCAAAAGGGTTTCATTATAGTTACGGTTGATAATACAGGCACTGGTTTCCGGGGTGAGGAGTTTAAAAAGAAAACTTATATGCAGCTGGGTAAGTATGAAATAGAAGACCAGGTAGATGCGGCAAAGTATATAGCCACTATGCCTTTTGTTGACAAAAACAATATCGGTCACTGGGGATGGAGTTATGGCGGCTTTATGAGTTCGCTCGCTATTACCAAAGGCAATGAAATCTTTTCTGCGGCAGTAGCTGTTGCGCCGGTCACCAACTGGAGGTTCTACGATAATATATATACAGAACGCTATATGCGTACGCCACAGGAAAATCCTAAAGGCTATGATGACAACTCTCCTATCAATTTTACAGACAAGATCAAAGGAAAATTCCTCCTCATACATGGTACGGCTGATGATAATGTTCATTTTCAGAACAGCACCCAGATGATCACGGCGCTGGTAAAAAGCAATATTGACTTCGAAAGCGGGTATTATCCCAACAAAAATCATGGAATTTCGGGGGCGCCCGATAATACTACCTTCCATTTATGGAGCAAAATGACCAACTGGATACTGGAAAACCTGGGGAATGAAAACACTCAAAAGCCAGTTCAGCCGGGAAAAAATCAAAAAGGGTTTTAAAGAATTTGCCGGTGCTAACTAATGAAAGTCTTGTTCAGCCTGAATTTGAGCGAAATTTTTGTATTTATAAAAAGTATTATATCTGCAATCGGGGTAGGTAGTAAAAAAAAGAACCCCGACTTGGAAGTCGGGGGCCCTAATCAAAAACCATTAACCATTAAACCTTATCCTATGAAAATTCATAGGCAATATCGTTAATAAAGATTTAATAGAAAACATTTTTTTCTGTTTTTTTTGAAAAAAGCACAACTTGTTGACATTTTTTGGCCCCACTCAATGTTGTAACAATAGTTTTATGGCCCGCAAACGTTTGAGGAAATTATCTTTACTTTCACCGGTACAATTTTGCACCTGCCTGTTGAAGTAACAATATGAAAAAAATTGCCATCGCTATCACCGGGGCCAGCGGCTCGGTATATGCAAAAAACTTACTGGATAAGCTCTTGGCCCTGCAGGGCCAATGGGAGGAGCTGTCAGTTGTTATGACAGAAAACGCAAAGCAGGTTTGGAAAACGGAATTGGATAACGAAAGCTATAAGGATTACCCTTTAAAATTCTATGGCACACAGGATTTCCTGGCTCCTTTTGCCTCAGGATCGGGTAAATATGATACTATGATCATCATTCCATGTTCGATGGGGACCCTGGGCCGGATCGCCTCCGGCATATCAAACGACCTTATTACCCGTGCAGCAGATGTTATTTTAAAAGAAAAAAGAAAACTGATCTGCGTGGCACGGGATACACCATATAATCTGATTCATATCAGGAATATGGAAACAATAACACTTGCGGGAGGCATCATTTGCCCGGCCACCCCTTCTTTTTACAGTAAACCAAAAACAATTGAGGATGTAGCCGCCACAGTAGTTGACCGTGTACTTGACCTGGCAGGTTTTGATATTTCTACTTTCCGTTGGGGAAATTAAAAAGAGGTTTTCCTGATTCAACACTTACACCATCTGCAAGTTACTTTTTTGTGCCCTGTTGAAAAGGGCTGACATTCAGAGAAAATAAAACACCAGCGCTGCTAAGCTTTATTTTCCCATAACCCACTCCAGCTAATGGAAGTTTAAGATAAGGTTCAACTATTACAGAAAAGGTCTTATTGATCCTGCGCTGATAACCTCCCGATAAAGAAAGCACGGAAAAATAATGCTTATACTTGTTCTTCTCCGTATGTGTATAATAAATTGACGGCGCCCCGGGATACTTGTATTCGTAAGTATAAGTTTCTTTCTTCATAATAAAAGAAGACAAACCAAGGGCAGCGAATGTTCTGTGCTTTTTTGATCCGCCAAAGTTGTAAGCAAGGTTCAGGGGTAGCTCATATACTTTGCAGTTGGCCGATATATCTTTAAGGTAATTTGTATTTGCCAATGGAATAGCCGGTTTATAATCAGCGGGAGCTGCGGTATATATTTTACTGACAGCGTAAAAACCTGTTCGTATGGTCCACCTGTCTTTAAATATATAACCCAGTCCAACACCAGTTAATAACTTTACTTTACCGGGATTATCTAAACCGGCGGAACTGATATCAGGACCTGCGGAAACAGAAAAGAATAATGTATTCGTTTTTTTACCACCACCTTTTTTAGTCACCATCTTTTCTTTCATTTCCCCGGATGATTCAGTTAGTATCGTATCTTTTTTTACCGGGCCTGCTTTTTTCTGTATTATATCATTCCCTGCTTGCAGAACAGGTTGACTTATAGTTTTATCAGTATTTACTATACTATTGATGGGGTTATTACCGGAGGTTGTAATGACCGTATTTTTCTCCAAAGAACCGGTTTCGTCTTTGATATTACCAGTCTTTACAAGATCGTTGCTTGTTTTATTCTTCTTTACAATATTTGCCGATGATACCTGAACGTCAAAACCTATACCCGATGACTGCTTTTTTGCCGCCCCTGCTTTTTTATCTTTTTCCTGGTTATTGCTATCCCCGGTAAAAGAACCGGCTTTTTTATTCTCCTCTATAACGGGGTCTTTTACTGAAGTACCTGCGGCTTTGATTGTTTTATCCTCATCGTTTAAAAATGAATTATTGGGTGTCGTTTTTTCTTTTTCATCTTTTGCTTTTACAGGAATAGAAGAAATGGCTGGTTCCTTTTTCGGCTGACTTTTGCTTTCCACGTTATTTGTTAATCTGTCCTGCTGCCAGGGCTTATTGACAAATAGCCATAGTCCTCCGCCCAGTAAAGACAGGAGCAGCAGGAAGAAAATGATCCTTCGCCTGCGGTCATCCTTTTGGGGAAGATGCTGGTCAAGCAGTTTTTCCATTTTTGCCCAGGCATTTTCATCATAATTAGGATGATGCTGGTCGGCAGCCTGCCTTAGTTTGTTATCAAAATCTTCAGATTGCATTTCTTGTCTCCTCGGGTTGATGGTAACGGAATAGTATTTTTTGTAACTGTCTTCTTGCTTTGGACAGGTTGGATTTTGACGTACCCGTTGAAATACCCAGCTTACCGGATATCTCTTCATGGCTCAATCCATCAATGATAAAAAGATTAAGTACGGTGCGATAACCGGGTGATAATTCCTGGATAGCCCGTATGATCTCATCATGTGACAATTTATCAATGGCATCTTCAGTATCCGCTTCTAACTGGTACACCACATTGTCCAGTTCCATCAGCACCTTGTGTTTTTGATTTTTCCGGAAATGATCTATGGCTGTATATACCATGATCTTTCGCAACCAGCCTTTGAAAGAACTGACTACATCCGTGTATGCGGGCTGGTAATGATGTATCTCCCTGAAAATTTTCAGGAACCCGTCATTAAGTATCTCCACTGCATCTTCCTGGCTTTTTGTATAACGGTCGCAGATAGCCATGGCATAACCATAGAAAGAGTTATAAATAACTTTCTGGCTCTCCCTTTTATTGAGGGCGCAGGCCCCGACATGATGAGTAAGTTCGTCTGCGGACAGCAATTCTGGTAATATTTCACTGATATATCGTTCGGCCATGACAGATAGTTGCCTTACAATACAATTTACTGTTTAATCAGACTGTTTTACTAAGGGCTTTTCCTTTTTTTTTACATCCATCCTGTAAGATTGACCGCCAGGCGCCTTGGTATATGAAAATATTTATCAGCAATTCTTTTTAGCAAGGAATTTGCTTAGTATTGATAATTAGATACCTGTGTCCCCCGGTAGGAGATTGATTGGGTAACAAAATCAAGTTTTATGAAAAAAATCATCCTTTTTGCCAGCCTGGCTATTTTCAGTAGTTCAGTATATGCGCAGTTAAAAACGACTCCAGTTTGCCCGGTCTTCACCGTAAATATTCTTGACGGTAAAGTAAACGAAGTACTTCCCACCTATACCGTTGGGCAGATCAAAGAAAGGCTTCCCTGTTTTACCAGTTCGGAAGAAGAAAGTACAACCGCCAAATGCGGCGGGGGTGTTTTTTTCAAAGACAGGGATATTTATTTTTATACCAGCAGGGACTATATTGAGATAGGGCCTAAGTTCAAAGGAAAACTAAGCCTCCCGCTGATGGGCGCCAGCCGCAATGGTCTTTTTAAATGGCTGGGAAATCCTAAAATAAAAGATGTCAACTGGGATGCTTATACCACTTCTTATGGCATACTTATTTTATATTTTACGAAGGCAAATAAAGTGACTAAGATCCAATTCAGTAACCAATCCGCGGAAACAATAAAGCTGTGCGAGTAAAACAGGTTATGTATTAATTTTTAATTTGTAATCATTCAGAAAAAAATCATAGTACACGGACTTCCGTACGCCGGTTAAGCTGGCGGCCTTCATCAGTATCATTGTCTGCTACCGGCTGCGAAGCGCCATATCCTTTGGCAGTTACCCGTACTGGTTGAATCCCTTTTTTAAGTACATAATTCCTGATCGCATCTGCTCTTTGCTGAGAAAGCCTTAAGTTATCAGCATCTTTACCCGCATTATCAGTATGCCCCCCGATTTCAATTTTAATACCTTCCTTATTTTTTAAATAAGCGACCAGTTCTTCCAATTCAGAAAATGATTCCGGTCGAAGTGTTGCTTTTCCAACATCAAAGTGAACATTGTCCAGCGTATAATTTTTTGCGGCTTCAAATTTTACATCCACCTTAAATGGCTCAGTATAAAATTCATCCGGCCTGAGGGCCGGGATACTGATCCTGCCATACTTAGTTGTATCCGTCAGGCTTTTGACGGTGATCATATAATTAGCTCCAGCGGGCAATTGCAAACTAAACTTGCCCCTGGCATCAGAATAGCCCCCAATAGTTTTTTGAGTAACATCACTTTTGAAAAGCACCTGCTCGCCTTTGGATGGCTTGCCTTTCATATCTGTAACGGATACATTTACTTCGGCCAGTACTGACAGGCTGCTATCACCCGCTTTATTGTTTTGGACATAAGCGGTAATGGAATTAGAAATTATAAAAAGAATAAAAACGACCCGGAACATGCAATGAAAATTTATACCTTGCTCAACGGAAATAAGAAAAATTTATTGCCAGGGCTTGAAAGCCATGTTCAAAAAAATGTAGCTGTTATTAATCAAATTGAGAAAAACCAAAACTTCAAAAAAAAATTAACCTAACTTCCCTTAACAGGTTCATCCATACATCAAAAATATTTTTATGAATCAGCAACAATTGGATATCCGGGAACAGCAGAAAACATCATGGGATAAATTTTCACCCGGCTGGAAAAAATGGGATGATTTCACTATGCGTTTTCTGAAGCCGATGGGCGATGAGATCATTGCTATGCTAAAACTGCAACCGTCTGACCAGGTACTGGATATTGCCACGGGCACGGGTGAGCCGGGTTTGACCATCGCTTCCATCGTTAATAAAGGTAAAGTAACCGGCACCGATCTTTCCCCGGAAATGGCCAGGCTGGCGACTGATAATGCAAAAACAAAAGGACTGAATAATTACACAGCAATAGCCGCTGATGCATGCGAATTACCTTTCGATGATAATACATTTGATGCTATCAGTTGCCGTATGGGATTTATGTTTTTTCCCGATATGGCATTGGCGGCAAAAGAAATGTACCGGGTACTGAAGCCGGGCGGACGAATGGCTACAAGTGTGTGGGGCGGGCCGGAAAAAAATGAATGGATCACAGTTATGATGAGTACAATGAAAAAACATATTGATGTGCCAGCCCCGCCTCCCGCTGCTCCCGGTATGTTTCGATGCGCAGCGCCGGGATTGATAACGGGTCTTTTGAAAGACGCGGGCTTTGACAATATGGAAGAGAAAAAAATAGAAAACCGCGTGGAATATAATAGCCCGGATCATTACTGGATCATGATGAATGAAGTAGCAGCCCCGGTAGTAGCTGCAATGAGCCAGGCGGATCATGATACAAAGACTAAAATAAAAAACGATCTTTTTCAATTGCTGGAGGAAAAAAAAGATAAAGGAGCGCTGTCGCTTCCTTTTGCTGCCATCATCATTTACGGAGAGAAATAAATAAGTTTAACCGGGTTCTTACCTTTCTTTTTTTGCTTTATAAAAGGTTCTGCTTAAAACTAATATTCCGAAAAAGTTTTATCTTTTCCTCACGTTTATTATTAATTTTTTATACAAAACCAAAACTCAACAGTTATGACACCCGCAGCCAGGTCAGTATTTTATTTTGGCCTTTACCTTTATATAACAGGTATCACTTTGATCTTTGTACCCAATTTATTAATGGATATGCTGCAGATGCCCGAAACAAATGAAGTTTGGATAAGGGTGGTTGGAGTATTAGTTTTTTGCACCGGCTATTATTATCACAGTACTGCCAAATCCAACATGCTTGCGTTTTTTAAATATACAATAACTACACGGATCCTGGTATTTATTGCTTTTACCAGTTTTGCCTTATTGCACTATGTTTCTTCTGCGATCATTGGCTTCGGCATAATAGACCTCCTGGGAGCTATCTGGACATGGATATCATTACCCCCCAAAAAGATACTGGTAAGCTGAAATCACTTTACCGGTAACTTTTGCTGACGTTTATCATCTTTTTTCATAAGTACCATCATGCCGTTTTTTTTATAGAACTGTAGCTTTGCATCCTATGAAGCTACCTGAAGTTTACCAATCAGCAGAAGAAGCCCTGTCCATCATTCAACCCGGCAACAGGATATATATACAAGGCAGCGCACAGACACCCACCTGTTTACTCAGGGCGCTCGCCCTTCATGCCCATCGTCTCAAAAATGTAGAGATCGTATCTATCACTGTGTATGGTGATGTACAACTGGATAAACCGGAATACGAAGGAATATTTCATTTCAATTCTTTATTTGTATCTGCCAGTCTTCGTAAGGCCGTCAATGAAGGAAGAGCTGATTATGTTCCTGTTTTTTTAAGCGAGATCCCCGAACTTTTCAAACAGGGAATACTGCCAATAGATGTAGCGCTGGTACAGGTATCTCCGCCGGATAAGCATGGCTATTGTTCACTGGGTGTATCTGTGGATATTGCACGGTCAGCGGTTAATACCTCAAAACATATAATTGCCCAGGTGAACCCGAATGTGCCCCGCACACATGGCGATGGCCTGATACATAGCAGCCGTTTTGATAGTATGGTATATTGTGATGAACCGCTTTATGAAGCAAACTATGGTGAAAAAGTAGGACCAGTAGAATTAAAGATCGGGGCTAATGTAGCCAGCCTGATCGAAGACCGGAGTACCTTACAAATGGGCATTGGTTCCATTCCGGATGCAGTATTGCGTTTATTAGTCAATCATAAAGATCTGGGCGTACACACTGAGATGTGCTCAGATGGTATTATTGACCTGGTAG
This sequence comes from Chitinophagales bacterium, assembly GCA_015654695.1. GTDB lineage: Bacteria > Bacteroidota > Bacteroidia > Chitinophagales > Chitinophagaceae > VBAT01. The sequence goes on from JAATGJ010000093.1 coordinate 27,261, forward strand.
AAAAAGATGTGATCAACAACCGCTTTAAAAATATCCACCCGAACAAAAGTGTTACCTCTTTTGCGCTTGGTTCCCGGCGGCTATATGATTACCTGGACGATAACCCTGCATTTAATTTCCTGGATATTGAATATGTAAATGACCCGCATATTATCCGCCGCAATAATAAAATGGTATCTATCAACAGTGCTGTTGAAATTGATATTACCGGCCAGGTCTGTGCTGACTCTATCGGCACCTACCAGTATTCAGGCGTTGGCGGCCAGATGGATTTTATGCGCGGCGCTGCATTAAGTGAAGGAGGCAAGCCGATCATAGCCATGCCATCACGTACAGCCAGGGGTGTGCCACGTATTGTACCCACATTAAAACCAGGAGCAGGCGTAGTAACTACAAGAGCACACATGCACTACGTGGTCACTGAATATGGTATTGCGTACCTGTTTGGAAAGAATTTCAGGCAGAGGGCCGAAGCGCTGATTAATATTGCCCATCCTGATGACAGGGAATTCTTAGAAAGATCCTGTCATGAACGGTTCAAGCTTTTTGGTAACCAGTAAAAGAAAAATACTCTCCCGCTGTCACTCATCAAGCGTAACACTCCTGTCGTCAAAGGGATTTTTATTCCGTCGTTACAAATACTTTTTTTGTGTTGATAAAAGTTACTTCTTTAATTATTAACCAAAAAAATATGTCATGACACAGATTACCATTAAAATGAAAGCCATTACCATAATGGCGCTGGTGACCATCTCCACTATCTTTTCTTCTTTCTCATCAAAAAAAGGCGGGGAAGGCTTTGAAATATTTCTGAACAACAAGCTGGTGCTGCAGCAATTCGGCAACCAGATGAATACGATCAAAAGTATTCAACTGGACCACCGCTTCCTGGATGAACAGTTGGTTATTAAATACCATCATTGCTGGCAAATTGGCAAGAACAGGATCGTTGTGATCAAAGACGCTCAAAATAAAATCCTGAAAGAATGGAAGTTTGCCAATGCATCAGCCGCCAGTTTATCCGTTACCGATGCAGCTATGGCCTGCAAAGTGAAAGACATACTTACCCTGCAAAAAAGCAACCCGGGAAAACTGGGCCTTTATTACTCTTCAAGCGAATTACCTAAAGGAAGATTACTGGCAACTATTATTTCAGAAGAGTTAGCCAAAGTGAAGCTATGATCTGGTAACACTAAACAAAACAATGTTGCCGGTTACTTACTCCTGGTAACCGGCAACAAATAATAGATTCACTCATAACCCTGATCGTATATTCAATTTATCAATGATACTCGTTACTATCTCTTCCGGGCTGCTGCTGATATCAGCTACTATTGCTGAACCAGGAACCTCTAATGTTTCAAACTGCGATTGCAAAAGACTATCCGGCATAAAATGACCTGTCCTTGCTTTCAGTCTCCCGCTGATCAAATTATAATCTCCCTTCAAAAATATCCAGTACACCGTCGCCTGCAGACCCCCTGATAATAATAGCCTGTATTTTTCTTTTAAAGCTGAACAGGCAATAATGGCTCCATTGCCTGCCGCCTCTTTCTTTGCCAGTTGATGGATGGTGATCAGCCAGTCGCTCCTGTCATCATCACTCAGGGGTTGACCAGCCCTCATCTTTTCTTTATTAGCATTTGAATGAAAATCATCAGCATCAAAAAAAGGGATCCCTGTTTCGGAGGACAATCGCTGACCGATAGTAGTCTTTCCTGAACCCGAAACTCCCATGATGTAAATAATAAATTTTCTCATGTATCGCTGATTATGACCCAAGCAATTTATTGAACCTTTGTAATTCCGCCATTTCTGCTGCAGTCAGCACTTCATTGCCATCGTACTTTGATTTAAAAAATAGCACCCGTTTGTGCTGGGGGTATTTTTCCAAAATAGATTCCAGCATTTGTCCTGTTACTTCATCTTTCTTATAAAGCGGCTCTGCTGATGGTAATGACGACTTATACCTGTTCGGTCTTTTCAACAAGATAGCTTCCAGTGTAGCCAGTTTGCCCGCAGGAATAGCTTTTATTTTGGCTGCCTTATGATACAGTCCCTGCAACTGTTTTTTACTCAACCCTCCCCGCTCCTGGTACTGGATTAAAAGGCTTTGTACAAAAGATGAAGCGGGCTGCGCCTCCAGCACAGCTTTCAGCAGATCAAGTACAATATCCACATCCGGTCTTATTCGTTGCATATCATTTATACTATTGCATGAAAATAAGCAAAAGATAGTTTAACTGAAAAAAGGCTGTAATGTATAAAATTGAGTAGTTGGTGAAAAACCGGAACAATTGACCAACATACCAACTATGCTAATCTACGGCTTGTACTGGTCCGGGCTGACGGTTGATCAACCACCAGGCGAACGCGAAGATAATATAGCCTATGATTCCGCCCGTGGTGTTCAGTATCAGGTCGTCCACATCAAATACTCCGATACCGGCAAGAAGTTGTGTTGCCTCAAACAATAAACTGAGAAGAAATATCACGACGGTCAACCGTATAAATCTCCTGAAAAAAGGGAATAACAGGGGCAGTAATACGCCAAGTGGAACAAAGCCGATAATATTCCCGCCAATGTTCTTATAGCTATACTCGGTAGTTACTCTTTTGGAAGAAAACAGGCGAATGGTAGAGAAAGGTTTCGTATTGGCATGATCCCAGCCATCACTGACTTTATAATTTTTATACTCATGAGCAAAATAACGTTTGTAATAACCGGGATTTTTTTTAAACAGGATATACTTGGTAAGTACGAGGAGGCAAAATACCACAGCCAGCCATAAGAATATCTTTATCGCCTTATTCTCTCCGTTCATCATTTCATGATTTTAAGAATCCATCCGTCCTGCTTCCTTAAACGGATAATTCATGAAATTGTTATACACCAGTAAGTTATTTGCCTGCATGTTGAACAACCAATGCAGGTATGATCATTGGCAATTAATTTCACAAAAAGGATATCGCACAGAGCTGAAAGAGAAAAGGAGGTATTAGATAAAAATGCGAAATATTTCTCTTTCCCTCTTTTGTCTCTGTGCGAAACAAGCGACAAAAGTGCAGTTTGTTATACGTCATTGCTCCCCGATGTCGCCATACATTTACTCTTTTGACCAACAAATTTTGTTTTTTCCCGGATAATTGTATATTTAACATACCCTCCGTAGCCATCACCACTAAAATCTTTTCTTTATGACTTCTACTTCTCCGGGTTCTTCTGGCGTAACGCCGGGTTCCCTGGTTACTGGCATAGCCTCACCTGAGGAAGGAAAATCATCACGGGTATTTTCCTTAGATGTCTTGCGTGGTATCGCCCTGCTTGGCATACTGATCATCAGTATCTGGGAGTTTGGCGGCTTTACCCCCAATAAACAAGTTTTTTTCAGAACCGGAACACATGGCGGCAATTACAACCTGCTTTCATTTGTATCCATCGTGTTTGAAGGTAAAATGAGGGCCTTGTTTGCATTGATTTTTGGTGCCAGTATCATTCTATTTATCTCAAAAAAAGATCACCCATCCTCTCTTTCCGTTTCTGATCTTTATATACGAAGGCAATTATGGCTTATGCTTTTTGGCATCTTCAATGCCATCATTTTATTATGGCCGGGTGATCTTCTTTTTCACCTGGCGGTACTCGGCATACTATTATTTCCGTTCTGGCGAATGTCCCGCAAAGGTTTATTGATAGCGGCGATGATAACAACACTGATCTATTGCGGTAAGCAATACTGGAATTATGCGGATGACCGGAAGGTCTATAAAAAATTCAGCGCGGTAGCGGCTGTTGAAAAAAAATTCGCGGTGGCGGATACGGTGGTAAAACTAAAAATAGACTCCCTCCTTAAAGTAAAAAACAACGACCCCTTTTCCAACAAACTAATTGATGATACCCTTTTGAAAAGACATAAAAATGATACACTTACCAAAGAGCAGGCAAAAGATAAACAAGCCTGGGAGGGAATGGTAAAAGGACTAAAGTATGATTCTACCACGGACAAAACTGCGAGTAAAGCCATGCGATCCAACAACTATGCAAAGGTCTGGGACTATCTTTTGTGGAGAAGCCAGAATAAAGAATCATACTGGCTGTACAGAACAGGTATCTGGGATATTGGATCTATGATGTTCCTTGGCATGGCCCTGCTTGGATTTGGATTTTTTAGCAGCAGTTTTCCTTTTAAAAAATATTTGCTCATTGCTATACCCTGTATTATTGCCGGGTTACTGCTCGCCTGGTTCAGGAATCATTACCAGGATATCAAACTGGCTGACTATGCCAAATACATTGATAAGAATATCATTCCCTTTAACCAGTTCTTTCCCATTGAAAGGTTTTTACTGGCAATAGGATATGCCAGCCTTATTATGGTATTACTACGAACAACTATTTTTAGCTGGCTTTGGCGAATATTGGCTACGGTGGGCCGTATGGCATTTACCAACTACTTTCTTCAAACGATCTTGTGCACTGTATTTTTCTATGGATACGGAATGGGATACTATGGAAGGCCGTCACAGTTGCAGCTATATGGTATAGTACTGGAACTATGGCTGATACAAATTGTTTTCTCTGTTCTCTGGCTGAGATATTTTACCATGGGGCCCGCAGAATGGTTGTGGAGATACCTGGTCTACAACAAGAAATTGCCTTTTAGAAAGAAAGATGCGGAAACAACTATTGCAGAACCCGCACCTGCAACAACCTGATCAGTTCACTTTATTAAAATAGTTTATGAACGAATACAGCGCTTCACTCAATCCACAGGATCATGCTGCTGATAAAGCAGCCAGTCAAAAACAAACGGTGCTGCCCGTAGCATCCGAAGACCGTATCAAAACGGTGGATGTGGTTCGCGGCTTCGCCCTGCTGGGTATATTGCTGATGAATATCCCCGGCTTTGGTATTGACTGGAGTGAGTTAACTAAAATCATAACCGGCCCTCACGCTGGAAAAGACTATTATACTGCGGCGATCATCCTTACTTTTTTTGATGGTACCATGCGCGGTTTATTCTCCATGCTGTTTGGTGCGGGCATGGTATTGTTTATGTTGAATAAAAAAGCGTTACCCGGTGAAGCCCCTGTTGCCGAATACTATTACCGCAGGCTGCTCTGGCTGGTGTTGTTTGGTTTATTCAACGCCTTCATCCTTTTGTGGACGGGCGATATATTATTCTTCTATGGCCTATGCGGTATGATCCTGTTTGCATTCAGAAAAGTAAAACCAGTCTGGCTGATCGTTATTGGATTTGTTTGCATAGGTATCGGTATGTTCAAGACACAGAACTGGTACGGTGATATGCGTGATACACGCAGTAACTATGTAGAAGCCGTAGCTGCTGAAAAAGCGGGCAAAGAGCTTACCGAAAAACAACAGGAAGCTAAAACAGCCTGGCCTGAAATAGAAAAAAACCAGCAGCCTGATACTGCATACGTAAACCGCAACCTGAGAAAAATGCATTCAGGATATGGTACTATTTTCACTCATTTCATTCAGAATAATGTCAATAGCGAAGTCAATTACATGTATCATGGGATATGGGATATGCTTTGTATGATGTTCATTGGCATGGGTCTGTTTGGACTGGGATTTTTTTCCAACAAACTTTCTACATCCACCTATGTAATGACGTTGCTGATCGGCTATTGTATCGGCATACCCTTTGGATGGTCCTATTTTAATGGCTTTGTGGAATTTAATACCAATATAGGATCCTATGTTGATTCATTCCGTGTTCCGCATTGGCAGATCTATGACTTCCGCAGGGTATTTTTATGTCTTGGTCACGCCAGTGTCCTGATGCTGATATTCCGCAGCCGGATAGTACCCTGGCTGATGAAAGCGCTGGCCAATGTTGGCCAAATGGCGTTCACCAATTATCTTGTACAAAGTATCATTTGCACCTGGTTCTTCTTTGGCTATGGTTTTGATAATTACAACAGGCTACGTTTTCACCAGCTATACTATGTAGTTTTTGCTGTATGGATACTGCAACTGATCTATTCTTCCATCTGGTTACGTTATTTCCGCTTTGGACCGTTTGAATGGCTGTGGAGATCGCTGACATACTGGAAGAAGCAACCAATGAAAATAAAATAAGGTTGTATAAAAATATTTTTTGGTATTTCCCACAAAGACACGGAGGGCACTAAGCAATACTGATCAATGCAGAAAATTTTCTTTGTGTTCTTTGCGGCTTAGTGGGAAATTCTTTTTTGAGTCAATTTTTATTTTTGACTATAAAGACACGGAGGACACTAAGCAATACTGAACTGATCAATCCAGAATTTTTCTTTGTGTTCTTTGCGGCTTAGTGGGAAACCTTTTTTGAGATAGCATTCTTAATTGTTTTATCAATCACATCCAGCAGGCCATCCTTTTGTTTATCCAGTGTCAGCTCCCAAAACATGATGCCGCCTAGTCCTTTCTTTATAACATACTCTGTTTTATGCTGTATAGAAAGTGAATCATCAAACGTAGCATATCGTGCTTTGGCCGCACTGTAAGCATAAGGAGCAAGGGACACAGTATCCCTGTAAAATACAAACCCGCTATCGGCACTCAACCAGCGGGAAAATTGATTATAAGGAATAAAATTATGAAACCGTCCCCCCTGGTATAAGCCGTTACTCACGTTTGCAACACTATCCCACTCCCTTGCATAAAATGCAGCCCCGATAATAAGTTTGTTCAGCGGCACATGTATTGAATCAAGATACCGGATGGCATTATCAGCGGATGGCTTCTGGGAGCTATTAGAATACAGCGGTGTGTGATGACCGGTCAATTTACTGTAACCGTTTACGAGGTCATAACTCATCAGGTTTACTTTATCAAGCAAGGGCATTACCTTTTCCCACTCTATTGAGTTTTGTAAAAAGGAATCAAATCCGCCTGCTGCAAAACTGATCTCGTAATCATTCCCCAGTGTATCCCTTAATGTTTTTACAAGTGTGGTAAAATTTTGTTTGTCTCCGGGTGTATATGCATGACCGGGATAGCCTTCAATAGCAGGATATTCCCAGTCGAGGTCTATGCCGTCTGCATTAAAATAATGCATCAGCTCTTTAGTGGAATTGGCAAATTCCTGTCTTCCTGTATCTGTTGCAAGCACAGGTGAACAAAACTCACAACCTCCCCAGCCGCCAATTGACAATATCACTTTCAGTGTGGGATTGCGGCTTTTTAAAGAGACCAGTTTTTGAATAGTAGCAGTATCCCCCGCATTAGCTATTGACAGCCGGTTGCCTTTTAAATGGCCAAAGCTGAAAATAATATGTGTCAGCTTCTCTATGGGAAAGCTGTCTATAAAAGTGCTGTTACCCGAATAATAAGCGATCACAGCAAGTTTACTATCGCTTTCATTTTCTTTTTTTCCAGGCTGGCTGCAGGCTGCGAGTAATAAAATCAGGATAGTTGTTTTACTATAAGTTTGAAGCATGAGAATAGTTTATATATATTGATTTCACCGAAAAAAATGTAATGTAACCAAACAAAATAAAATCATAAATTTTATTATTCACTTCGATATAGAGAGTCACAAATCTACACACAAAGTCATCTGAAACTGGCTTGTGAACGAATCAGCTTCCTGGATTTATTTCAGCCAAATAAAGTGAAAGAAATTTGAGCTGGCGAAATGATTTAACGCTGACTTAAGTTGTACCTGCCTGTCGGCAGACAGGTTTGCGCTACTCCTTTGCCACCGCGCTTTTTTAATTAAGTAGTTAAAAAAGAAGGAATTAAAAAAATTGTTTACTTTTATAAGTAGCGTATTATAGCGTAAATACACACGTTGTATGCAATTCCCCATGAATCATCCGGGATCAGTAGGGGGTGGACTTATTGGGTAAGGCTTTACTACTGGTTGGACATAGTTATTACGGTTGATAGATAACACCGGGCTGACGTAACATAGATGAGCTTAACGAATATATTTTTCGGCTGACGAATCACGCATGGACAACGTAACGTAGGACAGAAACTTCATAATATGAATCAAGAATTAGCAGTTTATAAATATTCACCTATAAAGGTTATACACTTTGACATAGACAAAGATAAAATTGAGACATACCTAAGCCCGAGAGACAGGTTGATGATTTTAAAAACCGACATCATCCCCAAGCATCTCATCTATGATATGTTAGACGACCTTACGGAGTGTAAGGTTGATATAAGATATACTTTTAGGGTTTTTGACGAAGAAGAAAAAACTAGTTTCGGAAGTTTTATATCTGAACAGTTCTTCTACATTAAATACGTTAATGACGAACATACTGTATCTCAGATAAAACATTTGTTTTCAAATTCGCATTTTGCGTCCGAACAGGAATTTGAGAAATTAAGAGAAAAGAATGGCTTACCAAGAAACCTGCGCTTTACTCATTTAATTTTCCCGGATTATGCAGTGGAAGAACTATTTCAGATTTTAAAGGAGAAAGCTGTAAAGTCTTAATCAATCGTTGTGGCCTTTTCTTTAAAAGTTCTTTTTTACTCATTGGGACACAACGGTGCTCTTCATATATTTTTTTGGTTGACACATGGTAAAGATATAAAACTTTTTATTAATTTATATATAACAAACATTAAAATAATATCGGCATGATACCTAAGATATACTCCGAAAATCACGATTTAAAGACTTTTAAATTGAAGCCCGAACATAAGGACTTTAGAAAACCTAATAGCTTTCGAACGATAAGGACAATTTTAAGAAAGGCTGATCCAGACGGTGTAAGTGTTACCCAATTTCAATCAAAGCCAGCTATATCGTTCGTCGTTCTATTTAAGGCTTACCAACTGCTTAATCCAAAAGAATCTATACCAGTAATTATAAATGATACTGAAGTTATGATTGAAATGGAGTTTACCTCAACCTACATCTTTGAATTAACGCAGGAAGAGCCATCGGCTGACTTTTGGTGTGATTTAGTACAAAAAACTGTTGTAAAGTTGAATGAAAGCTATTCAGAAAAAACGAAAAATACTTACTTAGAAAAATCGTCTTTGGAAATACCACCAACCATGAAAAAAGACTGTTTAGAGCAAAGAAGGATAAATAAGATTTCATCTAAAAATTGAAGAAGTATCCGAAACCCATTGTATAAAATTATATTCTTCTATTTTTATAAACTGACATGGGGCGTATGAGACAACATTCGAAACTCCGTTAACAGAACCGTCGTTAGACAATTCTGTATTCTGTATTTCAGGGGAAACGTTATCCATAGCTAAAACTTTTTTTCGTGTGATCGTAGAAGGGACGTGCATACAACATTCGGTTTTCTGATATATGGGCTGACGTACTGATTCTCAACTTTTTGTCCTCTATTCAACTTCAGTTCCAGCTTCCGAATAAAAATGAACTTTTGAATACGTTCTCAACTTTTTATCTTTATTCGGCTGCGGCTCCGGGCTGAAAATCATTGAACCCCCATACATCAGAAAGCCGTGACCGTTATGTGCAATTTATTATGAAACTCTTCGTCATTTTGATACTTTTTTTGACGGTCTGTTCTTGCGAAAGCAGACATCCACAAAACATAATTGATAATGCCAGACAAGAGTTTAAATCTGCTGCAGAAAATTTTAATCAAACCGTTTTAACTGAACAGAAAACAGAAGATAGTTTATATGCGCTTTCGAAACTAAGTATGGACTCCGGAATTAGTGCAGTTAATAAATATATTTTAGCCAATATATCAACTGCGAAATTTTATAAAATAAAAGGCGATATTTATTTTAATAACAAAAGATACAACAATGCGATAATTGAATACACGAAAGCCTTACAACTAGAATCGGTTTCAAATGCAATAACTCCAAGAGCTAGGTGTTATTTGAAAATAAAGCAATATGATAGCTGTCTGCAAGATCTTAAGACTTTGACGAACATAAATTATGACGGAAATTGGTACCTTGGAAATTACTATGAAACTCAAAAGAATATTGATTCTGCAATATTTTATTACTCTGTTCTTTTCAATCAAAATAAAGCTTTTTATAGTTATTGCCAAGACCGAATTACCTATTTGAAAAGCGTTAAAAACCCTAAAACCTTTGATGATCTCTCAATAACAGACACAGTAAGAAAGACAATTCTTTTGAAAAGTATTGACTAAAACTGCACATAACAGGCGGTTTGGCAATATGGCGGCTTAACGAATATATCCTCATCGACATAACATTACTCAGCGACATATCCAACTGACGAATAAATCCCAGCCTAAGAATATATTTTCATCTTCATATCTTTGATCAGCACCAGTCCGGGCTAACGTAACACGGAATATCGCCACATCGCCAAGCCCTGACGTTATGCGACAGCTTAAAGGACGACACACTAAGATTTTAAAATATACTAAAAGACATACTAAGAATGAACAAAACAATTATATTCTTCGCTTTAGTATTTTGGTTTAACCTTGTTTTTGCACAGCAAAAAGAAAATAGAATTACAATTGGAATAATAGACAGTGTACAATCAAAAATATTGGGCGAAAAAAGAAAAATCTGGGTGTATGTTCCCGACCAGGATGCAAACAGTATTTTTTCTAAACAGCCGTACCCTGTAGTTTATTTATTAGACGGCAATTCTCATTTTCATTCAGTAGTGGGTATGATACATCAATTGAGCAGGAATATGTTTTGCCCTAAAATGATTGTGGTGGGAATACTGAACACAGACCGAACCAGGGACTTAACGCCAACTCATATTGATGCAGAGTCACCTCATTATGTTAGTAGTGCCGATAGTGCTTTCTATAAAACATCCGGAGGAGGAGAAAACTTTATAGCTTTTATTGAAAATGAATTAATGCCACATATTGAGGCAACATACAAGACAGCACCTTATAAAATGCTCATTGGCCATTCTTATGGAGGTTTGGCAGTAATGCAGACCTTTGTCCATCACAATAATTTGTTCAATACATACATTAGCATTGACCCAAGTATGCACTGGGATAATCAAAAGTTGATGAAGCAAGCCCAAAAACTTTTGGCAGAAAAGAGATTTGAAGGAAAATCTTTATATATGGGTATTGCCAATACCATGGACAAAGACATTGATATAACAAAAGTGCCAAAAGATACAACAGAAGGTACACATATTATCCGCCCCATTTTGGCATTGCATTCCTCTTTTGAGCAAAACAAGCTAAATGGAATAAAATATAAAGGCAAGTACTATGCTGAAGATACTCATAGCTCCGCCCCTCTCATAACAACATACGATGCTTTGCGTTTCATCTTCGATTATTATCCTTTAAAACTCACTATGAAAGATTATACAGACTCCACTATTGCGTTGGCTGATAAATATCAAAATCATTTTAATAAAATTTCCCAACTAATCGGCTATACAGAAAAGCCTGATGAAAGAGAAATGAATTACATGGGGTATGATTTTTTAGAACAAGAACATTATTCAAAAGCGAAGAGTTTTTTCAAAATGAATGTGGTTAATTACCCTGAAAGCTTTAATGTATATAGTAGTATGGGTGATTTTTATATCGCTATAGGTGATAAAGAAAAAGCAATTGAATTTTATACAAAATCACTCACTATAAAAGATTATCCGGCTACACGTAAGAAACTAGACAAATTGAAAACAAATAAAACGGAATAAAAACCTCAGTACTCTAAATTCTTAATAAAAAGAATTAGCATCTAGGCAAAAAAGCCGACCGCATAACATTGGTCTTTGCTGCTATGCTGGCAGACGAAAAAATCCTCATCTTTTGGCTGTCTCGTCCTGAAATACGTTTACTCAAATGTAAAAGCCGGCCCGTTTAAAACGAGCCGGCTTTATAATTTATTCAATCTCCTTGCTATCAATTCTGCGGAAAACCAGGATTCGCTTTCACTTCATTGATCTGCTGCATGTGCCGGTTGCTGTGTGCAGAAATAAATAAGATAAACTGGTAGCCGTCCAGCGAGCCAAAAGGCATCGCCATTACATGGTTGCGCAGGTCAGCATCTGTATTTTTTACATACTCAATTAACTTATCCCTGCTCTGGTTAAATGATTCAAGCGCTTCTGCGGCTGATTTATAGGGGGTATTCTCGGGCTTCATCGGATCCATTGTTTTTACTTTGGTGCTCCTGTCTTCAATCCTTTTGATCACATCTTCATCTGTCAGCTTTACTTCACTTCTTTTTTCAGGCGTAGCGGCTTGTTTCAGGTTGCCATCGGCCATACCCCAAAGCGCCTGTTCCGTAACGGCGATATGTTTCAGGCATTCTTCCACGCTCCATACATCCGGCGCCGGTTTGAATTTCAATTGCGCTTCGCTTAAACCTTTTACAGCGGCAGCCACCTCTTTTTTTGTTTCTTTCAGAAATTTGGCGGCAGATTTTTTTTCTTTCTTTGAAATAGTATCGCTGGCAGTTGAAAAAGAAAGCATGGCAACCGCCGCAAAAAATACTAATACCTTTTTCATGACAAGTCGTTTTGATTATTAATAAGGATGTTTAACACTATTTACTTTTGTGCAGGAGGCACCAGCGGCCTTGCGTATTGCAAAAGCATATCCACTTTTCCGTCTTTAGTGAACCTCCATGTTTCCTGTAAGCCTATGGAATCTACCTTGCCCTGTTTGTCTGTACTGACTTCCGTACCCCATACACATACCCAGTTCTCATTTTTATCCGTACTCTTTACGGGGAAAATGGCATGAACAGTGCTTTTAACCGTGGTAAACATATTGCGGAATTGCTGCGCCCCGGCATTAATACTGTCACTCAATCCGTCCATCGCACTCCCATCTCTCGTGTACATGTGAATGGTGTCGGCAAACAAACTACTGTCTCCGGCCAGGTTGCCGTCATCCCAGGATTTCCACAATTTCAGGATAGTTTCCACCTGTTTTGCATCTCCCATTTCAAACTTAGATGAATAGGTGGCGGTATAAGGAAGTGTTGCGCCAACCGCCGTGGTCTTTTCTGCACTCTTTGTATCATCTGCTTTTTTGTCTTCTCCATGGCAGGAGAATAATACAACTGCTGCTACAGCAATCAGGATCTTTTGCATAAATGTTTTGGTTTAGGTGTTAAATAAATAAACAGGGAGCGAATTTAATTCAGTTTCCACCAGTGCGGACCAGGAGGTTCCCGAAGGGGCGGTAAACCTACTTATTATTTAGAAGAAAGCCAATTATTCTTAGGCCTGACGCATTAAAATCCGGGCAGAATAGCACACGGATGACACGGATAAAACGGATTTTTCAGGGATTGATATTATAAAAAGAGTCTTATAAAAGATTATTTGTTGATACAAATGAACACGGATTATTTTGCTTCGCAGAATCCTGGATGTAATACTTCTGCAAGTTCTCCAGGCTGGTAATCCTTCTTTCTGCTTCGCAGAAAGAAATCTGTGTTTATCCATTCAATCAGTGTCATCCGTGTGCTTGTATTACCTGTGGGTACACGGTAGGCAATCCTGCGGGACAAGTTGTATCATCCGTGTCCCCATTTTTCATTTTTAAAGAAGTTCTAGAACAATTTTAATGCGTCTGCCCTGCAATTATTCTTAAGCAGGCCCACAGCAGATCATGCGGATTTAAAGGCGGGCCAGGAAGAATAAAAGTTCTACTTTCAATACAAATAGCCGGGCATGCCTTTAAGTTATGTAGTATATGGATCGCTGACATTGATCATTATCACCTTATTACTTTACCTGTTTAGTAAAAAAAAGGATAGGTGAAATAATTTTCATTGGCTTATTTCAAGACAATCCAATACTTTTTCCCTGATCTCCTTTATTGGTTGGGGGATATTGCAAAGCAATACATAGAATATCTTTTTCTCCGGCAACCAAAGATAGTCGCTGATAAAGCCACCCTGCGATCCTGTATGCCCTGTCATATCCATATTCATTTCTTTCGTAAGAAACCAGCTAAGTCCAAGACGCGATGGGATAGTATCATTCCATTGGGGAAAGGGATATATCGTTCTTGATGTACTGATCCATTCTTTATCCAGGAAAATATATTGCTGAATGGCCTTTTCGTATTGCCAGAGTTCTTCCACACTGCTCCATACGCCACCATTGCCGGCGGCAGCAAAAGTGGGTTCTTCCCCATAATCCAGTTCTTCAAATCCCCCACCCTTTTTTTCTATATATGCATGTGCAACGCCATGCTGCGGATGCGGGCCGTCAGTGATAGTGGATGTTTTCATACCCGCTGGTTTAAAAATAAGATCATTGATATAATCCTGCCATTTTTTACCGGTTACTTTTTCGATGATCAATGCCAGCCCGTTAAAAGCCGGGTTGGAATATTTATACTTTGTACCCGGTTCAAACTCCAGTGTACCTGTTTGTTTTAAGGGTGCAAAGTTTTCCTCATCTTTTGCAGTGAGATAGAATTCATGTTCTTCTTTTACTTTCCGGCTATCGGGGATACCGGATGTGTGGGTAAGCAAATGAACCAGTTTTACTTTCTCCGCAATTCCCTTGTTCTTAAAACCAGGAAAGTATTTGTACAAATTATCGTCCAGGGAAAGTTTATGCTGGGAAGCCAGTTTTAAAATACCATAAGCCACAAATGTTTTGCTGATAGAACCCAGGTTAAAAAGTGTTTTTGTGGTAATAGGTTCACGGGTGACTATGTCAGCTACACCCAACGCTTTTTGATAAATGACCTTCCCTTCTTTAACGATCAGTACAGCGCCACCGGGTTCATTGCTTTTAAAATACGATTGAAAAACAGAATCAAGCTGCATATTTTTTCTTTTAGCCGTTTGTGCTTTTGTAAAAACCGGCGCCAGCAGCAACAGTAAATAAAAATATTTCATCAGCATAAAAAATGAATGGATATTCTTTACCTATTTCCCCTTTACATATACCAGCTTTACATTTTTTCTTCCCGACTCGCGTTCATCAATTTCAAAATGGCCCAGGCTTTTGATCAATGGAAATAGTTTTTCAAACCCATAATTGCGCGGATCAAAATCAGGACGTTTCTTCAGCAGCATATTTCCAAGCTCACCAAGAAAGGCCCACCCGTTTTCATCAGCTATATCATTGATGCTGGCGGTGACCAGGCTCACCAGGTTTTTATCTACTTTGCTGATCACTTCTTTTTTCCGGAGATCCGCCAGTTTTATTTGCTTAGGCGAAATTTCGTGTGGCTCCAGTATTTCTATATAAATAAATTTATCACAGGCCGCCCTGAATGCAGAAGGTGTTTTTTGTTCGCCCATACCAAATACTTTCATACCCGCTTCTCTCAACCGTGTGGCCAGCCTCGTAAAATCGCTGTCACTGCTCACCACGCAAAAACCATCCACGCGGCCGGTATATAATATATCCATCGCATCAATGATCAGCGCTGAGTCGGAGGAATTTTTTCCGGTAGTATAACTGTATTGCTGCACCGGTGTGATGGCATGATCCAGCAAAACGGATTTCCATCCCGTCACATGAGGTTTTGTCCAGTCGGCATAGATACGCTTGAAAGTAGGCACGCCATATTTTGCGATCTCTTCCAGTATGCCACTGATAAGGCGGGAGGGAACATTATCAGCATCTATTAATACCGCCAGGCGAAGATCCTTGGAGTTTTCCATGTAGTAAGTTAATTATAGGAGGAAAGGTAACAATAAATCGGCTGCCGGTTGGGTGCGTAAAAAAACTACAAAAAATGAAGATCGCCCTGAAACTCGTATTAATACTATACTCCAGGCCGTAATTTCTTTTAAATAAGTACCGTAAAGATTGCAAGCGTGGTATCGTACTATTATTTTGTGCTTCCGTATAATTCACCCCCATGAAAATAGTAAGAACCCTACTGAGAATAACTCCTTTTATTGCTTTGCTTATTCTTAGCGCCCACGCAATATATAGCCAGTCTGCTTATGTAAATACACAAGACGGAATTTTTAAATTAACAGGCGGACCCGGCAACAGCAGCAGCATATCGGTAGATAACGGATGTGGTGTTGATAATAACCTGCTCAGTATCGCTGTTTTTAAAGACACCATTTATTATACTACCTGGTCAGGTGAATTAAAACGATTTAAAGCAGGAGTCCCGGGCAGTTGTGAAGTACTTATAGACGGGGGGCCGCCATTCAATGCAATGACCATAGATAAAAACGGTATCATTTATATGGCCACGCAGGAACTGAGCCGGTATAATCCCTATACAAAAGAATTAACCAATCTCGGCCCGATGCCTTTTTTTAGCAGTGGTGACATGATCTTTTATAAAGACAAACTTTTTTTAGCGGGTTTTGATCCGCTTGACTGGTCGTCCGGCATATTTGAAATAAACCCTGATAACCTGGGCGCCAGCAAGCTTTATATGAGCACACCTGCTTTTATCGGTTTATTATCTCATCCTATACCCTGCGGCAAAAGCAGGTACTTTGGTTTATCTTATTTCAACGGGTATCATACCGAGCTTGTAGAATTAGATCTCGAAAATAAATTGGTGACAGGTGATGCCTCTTCATTACAAATGGATATTC
>JAATGJ010000089.1 GCA_015654695.1 Chitinophagales bacterium
GGCTTTGGAAAAAGGATTAAAATTAGATCCCAATAATCCAAGATTATATTATCTCAAAGGGATGAGTTTATTTGGAACGCCTGAACAGTTTGGCGGGGGAAAAGAAAAAGCAAAACCTCTTTTTGAAAAGGCAGTTCAATTGTATAAAGAACAAAAACCAAAGCCGCTTTACCCGGACTGGGGCCAAAAGGAATCGGCGAACATGCTTGCACAGTGTCAATAAAAAAAATGCAAAGCGCAGAGCCTGTATAAATTTTTATGCAGGCTTTGTAATTCAATGCATTTTTAGCAGGGTAATTATAGCTTACACATAGATCAACAGACAAAAATATAAGGGAATTAAGGGGCTTAAACACCGGTTTTAATTTCCCGCCATTTAATAAAACCATCATGACCGAAGAAAATTTTTCGCCGCAGGAAAGCCTCAGGCTTATCCAATCCATGATCACCAAAACAAAACAGGATATCTCCGACAATAGCGTTCACTTCCTTGTTTGGGGCTGGATCACTTTTATTGCCTGCACCGGCCAATTTGTCCTTAAGAATATTTTCAACTATGAAAAACACTACGTGGTTTGGTCGCTCACCGTAGTTGGAATTATTTTTTCTAACTGGTACAATTTTAAAGAAGAAAAAACCCGGAAGGTCAAAACCTATGTTGGGGAAAGTATTAAACACCTGTGGCTCGGAATGGCGATTGCCTATTTTGTATTAAGTATAATCTTTACAAAAACAGGATGGAATACACAGGTTTTTCCTTTTTTTATTTTACTATATGGATTGGGTTCTTTCATTTCAGGAAGCATCATACAATTCCGGCCGCTCATTGTTGGTGGTATCATCGCTTTTATAGTAGCGATTGTTTCGGTTTTTGCTCCATATGACTACCAGATTTTGTTTGCCGCCGGTGCCATATTATTCAGCTATATCATACCAGCTTATTTACTTCGGTACAAAAACAAGCATTCCAAAGAATAAATTCTTTTATATGGACCAGCAGGAAAAACAACTTACTGAAAAAGAAAGCCTTGAACTGATCGCTACCATGATCAATACGGCAAAGAATTCTTACCATGATACAGGCATCGGCGCTATTATGTGGGGCGCTCTTATAGCTGTTTGTTCGCTGGTAAAATTAGCGGAGATGGAGTTTGGCTTCCGCCTGCCTTTTGATATAAACCTGATTTTTATTCTTGCCGTTATTCCGCAAATATTTATTACGATCAAAGAAAAGAAGGAACGCAGGGTAAAGTCGTATGCGGATTCTTATATGGATTATATCTGGCTGGGCTTTGGCATCTGTATTATCCTGCTCACCTTCATTGTTTATTCCATGTTTAGCGTTTGGAGGCCCGTATCTGAAGAGTACCGGGAGCTGACGGGTCACCGTTCTGCGTTTCAATTGAGCGAATTTATCTCACCGTTTTTTCTTTTATTATATGGGTTGCCTACATTCATTACCGGGGCTGCCTGTAAATTCAGGCCTATGTTCTGGGGCGGTCTCTTTTGCTGGCTGTGCAGTGTAACCGCCATCTATACTACTATTAAGATTGACCTGCTGCTAATGGCTGCATCCGCCATCATGGCCTGGCTGATCCCTGGCATTTTAATGGAAAGAGAATATAGAATATATAAAAAGGAGCAAGCAAGCCCGGATGTTTAAAGATCTCAACCCTATATTACATTCGCAACTGCGGTTGGCTGTTATTTCACTTCTTATCAGTGTGAAAGAAGCTGAATTTACTTTTCTCAAAGAAAAAACAAATGCCACTGCCGGTAACCTGAGCGTGCAGATACAAAAGCTGAAAGAAGCAGGGTATATTGATGTGATCAAACAATTCAAAGACAATTATCCGCAAACCATCTGCAAAATAACTCCACAGGGAGTGAATGCATTTTCAGAATATGTCAAAAGTTTACAAACCTATCTGGGGCAAAAATAAATTAAGGCCCTTTAGACAAAGGGCCTTTCTCGTTTTGGTGCTCTAAATGTATAAAACGTTCGGGATGATTTCGCCCGTTAAAATTTTTTCTTTGGCCGGTAAGGTTGTAACACCAGTTGGGGTAAAGCCCTTTTCTTTTGGGGATATAAAAGTTTTTCAAATGCTTTTTTTATTCGTCTCTCTATCTCTTTACGGCCCGGTATTTTTGAACTCATGTACGTTTTTATTTTTTGTTTAATTTTTTTCTGCCTGCACAATAATTATATCAGAGAATTGAATGGCCTGGTCTTTATGAATAATTTTTATCCTGTAAACTAACTTTTTTGAATTTGTTTTTTCATAAAATTCATATCTATCAGCATCATTTTTTCCCGTTCCGAAAACTAATGCGGCGGTGCTGAATATTTTACCATCGGCGCTTTTCTGTATCTCAAATTGATCCACCTCCTGGTTTTCGCCAACTGTCCAGTTGAGTAAAACTTTGTTTTGCTGTATACTGCCGGTAAAACTGGTAATCTTTATAAAAGGCTTTTGCGGCGAAGCGAAATAAAATGGTGACGGGCTTGTAAAAGGGACATAACTATTTTGAGCAGATAACTGATGATAGAATATCATGCCCGGGATGACGATGAAAAAAGTTACCGGTGTTACTCTCATTTCTACGGGTTTGTTGAATGGTATTCAAAACTCCCATAGAAAATTGGACAATATTGTTTAGGGCTTATGATCCGGAGGATATACTTGTTAAAGAAAACGGATGGTCAGATCGGGGGATTCGTTATCATCGTAGTTTCCCGTATAAAAATGTGGTTTTCCGAATCGCATACAAACCTAACATCTCATGGCTGCTTTTGCAAGCCTTTACCCGGAAATATTTTAAGTAAAACTTTTAAATCCTTCATACACAGCGATGACCCGTCAATACCCTTTTCTTACTACATACCGCTACTGATTCATGCCGGTATGATAACCGGTAGCGGATCACCTCACAAGACTAAAAGGAGACCACCTGTAAAATTATAGCGGAGAGACTCAGCAGGAAATAAAATAAGGCCCTTTTTAAAGGGCCTTCTCGTTTTGGTACTCTATGTGTAAATAATGTGATAAATGGGTACCACCACTTCTGCAAAAACCGTCCAGGTTTGTAATTATTTAGCCGTGTTATTTAATCTCTGTTGTGGTAACAGGAGTATAGTCAACAGATCCATCCTTGCCAATGATCTTCACACGATAATATGTTTTTACTTTTTTTGCTTTTTCATAAAACATGTAGTCATCTGTATCTGCTTTGTCCGTTCCAAAAACCAATGCAGCCATTTCAAACGTTTTGCCATCCGTGCTTCTTTCCACTTCAAACTTGTCAGCATCCTGGTTTTCACCAACGGCCCAGTTTAATAAAACCTTATTATTAGAGACGCTGCTGTTAAAACTGATGACTTTTACAGAATGAGCTTTAACGGAAAGTGATGATGATGGGGCGGTAACAGATACCGATGCGATTTGAGCTGATGAATGTTGGGAACAAGCCAGGCTTAATAAGCCGGTAAAGCAAAAAGTAATAATTGTTTTCATGTCAGGGTGTTCGATCCGGTTTTTCTCTTTCATTCAAATGCGGTACTGATTGTATCGTATTTTTCCGTAAATTTTTGCGTATTTCCGAACCGTATGCAAACGTAGTCTGTCGTAGTGGATTTCTCAAACTTTTACGTACTTTCTTTTGAAAAAACAGGAAAACTCTCATTTCAAGGGCGAAAAGCTTCAATATCTTTGCAGTGAATGTCAGCCATTATACAGGTAAAAAATCTCACAAAAAATTTCAGGGAAATTAAAGCTGTCAGCGATCTTTCATTTGAAGTGCCTCCGGGTATAGTTTATGGTTTTTTGGGACAAAATGGCGCTGGTAAATCTACTACTATCCGCATGTTGCTGACGCTTATCGCCCCTACATCGGGTTCTATCGAAATATTTGGGATGAACCTGTTCCGGCATCGCAAAGAGATATTGCGGCAGGTAGGCGCCATCATTGAACGGCCTGATCTCTACAAGTATCTTACAGCGTTGGAAAATCTAAAACTGTTTGCCGCTATGAGCGGGGTAAAACTCACTCAAAAACAATTAATGGATCAACTGGATATGGTGGGCCTGGCGGAAAGGGCGAATAGTAAAGTAAAAACCTATTCGCAGGGAATGAAGCAACGCCTTGGTATCGCCACTGCACTGGTGCACGATCCGAAACTGATCATCCTGGATGAGCCCACCAATGGTCTCGATCCACAGGGTATCGCTGATATCCGCAACCTGATACTGCACCTGAGCAGGGAAAAGAAAAAGACATTAATGGTTTCCTCCCACCTGCTCCATGAAATGGAACTGGTGTCTGATTCGATGCTGATAATAGACAATGGGAAAAAAGTAGTGGAAGGGAAAGTGAATGAATTGTTTGATCCTGCTGAAACGATAGTGGAGTTAAAGACAACCGATGATGCAACCGCTTATGAAAAGCTGTATAAGTCTGAACTGCATTCTTATTTACGTGAAAAAAGAAGCGACTGCATTCTTTTAAAACTTGATCAACGCAGGGTGCCGGAAGTCATGAAAGAATTAGTAAAGATGGATATTGATATCGTTTCTTTTCATTCCAAACATTCATTGGAAGATTATTTTTTATCATTAACCTCAGCTGGCCAGCATGTGGAGTCTTTTAAAAATTGAATTATATAAAATATTTAAACGGCCAAGAACTTATATTGCTTTTGGCGCCGCTGCGGCTATCGTTTTTCTTTTCCAGGCCGGGCTCAGGTTTGACGGTAAATCGTACCTGGATTTAATGCTGAGCAATATTGATGATGCTTTTGATTTTGATGACAGCTTCAAAGACAGGCTGCTCAATGGTTATTTTATCTGTTTTGGTATTTTGAATATATTGCTGATACAAATGCCGCTGCTGGTAGCATTGGTAGCCGGTGATGCTATAGCCGGTGAAGCGAATATGGGTACGTTGCGCCTGGCATTGATAAGACCCGTAAGCCGGACACAATACCTGCTTGTAAAATTCCTGGCATCAGTTATTTATACACTTATCCTGTTAATATGGCTCGCTGTCCTGGCCTTATTTGGCAGCATGCTGCTATTCGGCGTAAACGATATGACTGTGTTCCGTGCGGGAGGAATTGAAGTGATCAGCAGTGGCGATGTATTATGGAGATATTTCGCCGCATTTGGTTATGCCGCCGTAGCGCTGACAGCGGTAGCAGCACTGGCTTTCCTGCTGAGTGTATTCGCGGAAAACTCAATTGGCCCCATTGTAGCCGCCATGAGTATAGTGGTTGTATTCACCATCTTGTCTGAAATGAATATACCCATCTATGATAAAACGATCAGGCCCTACTTATTTACTACGCACATGGTAGCGTGGAAAGGATTTTTTTATGTAAAATCAACGGAAGAAGGAATAACCATTAACGGTTCGGTCGGCAACCTGCCCGCGATATTGAAAAGTTTATCTGTACTTGTTATTTATATCGCCTCTTTTCTGGCAGCGGCAATATGGGTGTTCAGGAAAAAAGACATTTTAAGCTGATAAATTTGAGAGAATGAAAAGAATTATTTTACTAACCGTACCCTTCACTTTTTTTATGTTATCACTGAGGGCGCAAACGGCTGAAGAAATTATTGCACTGGTGAAACAAAAATCAGATAAAGTAAATGATTATGAAGCTAAAGGTAAACTGAAGACAAACGTGGTTTTTATTAAAGCGCCGGTGGCTACGGTAAAAGTATATTTTAAAAAACCTGATAAACTCAGGATAAAAAACGAAAAAGGTATATCCTTTATTCCCAAAGGATCTGTCAACGTCAATCTTGGAAACATATTCGCCGGCAATGCCAGTTATGATATCATTGATGGGGGAAAAGAACCGGGAACCGGACTCCGTATCATCAAACTTCTGCCACAGGAAGAAAATGCGGAGGTGGTATTATCAACGTTGTATATAGACGAAAAACAGTTGCTGATAAAAAAAGCCAAAACCACTACTAAGGAAAACGGCACTTTTGAACTGGAAATGACCTACGGCAAATATGCTGAATATGGCCTGGCAGATAAAGTGATCTTCTCCTTTAATACAAAAGATTATAAGCTGCCCAAAGGGGTAACCTTTGATTATGATGATGGCACGAAGAAAGAGGACAAAAATAAACTGAAGAATAAAAAGGGAAAAATCGAAATAACTTATTCGGGCTATAGTATCAATAAAGGTGTGCCTGATTCGGTTTTCGAGTGAACTTTTGGCTTTTGACTTAAGTTTTTTGGTTCTTTAGTTTATTTTTTCGGATTGTCCTATTTTGGAATTTATTTCTTATTATTGTAAACATAGTTTGTTATACGGTTCAGTTATGAGGAATTTTATTTCCGCTTCCTGGTGACAGCCGCCAAATTACTCTTACCCTTCGCCTTCTTCCAATTTTTTTTGATGTTTTGCATAGTGCTGTAAGATATGCACCTGAAAGTCAATTCTGCCTCTGAGAAAGTCTGATTTAAAATTAGTTAACAAAGAAGCAAATGTTGACTCAAAAACCAACCTTATTACCATGTAAATTTTTGGATAAGCCCAATAGGGTTAATGCTTTATTGGTGTATATTTTTTTTTCAATTTTTACACTAAGTTTTACTGGTTTAAATGAATTGCGATCTCCTGCACCGGGTGTAGTAGCTGAATTGCGCTGTAATGAAGGTACGGGAACAACAACAGCAGATGCTTCAGGCAATGGATATAATGGAACATTGACCAACGGCCCGACATGGGGAGCTGGCAGGTATGGCCAGGGGATAAACTTAGATGGTACTAATGATTATGTGAGTATAGCAGACGATGCCAATTTCACATTAACGCCGGCAGTAAGCTATAGCTGGAGTGGCTGGGTAAAGAATAATAACTTCAATCAATCGGGTACGGTCTGGAGCCAGACGCTCAATACTTCCAACTTTTTTTATTTCTATGCCCATTCATCAACTGATGCCGAAGCAGGACCGGTTACAAACGGCGTTTCTGTTTATTGGTACAATGGCAGTAATAAATTGGTGATCCATAGTAATAATAATGTATTAACAGCGGGCCAATGGAGTTACATCGCTGTGACGTATAATGCGAGTGTAGCACAAAACCTACGGTTTACGATTTATGTAAATGGCGTGGATGTTACCAACAGAACTGATGTAGTTTCCATGGGAACTATAGCAACTATAAACCCTTCAAATATCCGGATTGGTTCTAATCAGCCTAATGGTGAATACTTAAATGGATCGGTTGATGAAGTTAGATATTACAGGAGGCTTCTTTCTTTAGCAGAAGTGCAAAGTGATATGAATATTGGGAATTCGACGGATACTCAATTGCCAACAGTAACGATTACCGCGCCAATAGCCGGAACGGTTGCAGGCACTTTAAATGTAACCGCCAATGCTTCAGACAACATTGGCGTAGCAGGTGTACAATTTTTACTTGATGGAGTCAATCTTGGATCAGAAGATGTGGCCGCTCCGTATTCAGTCTCATGGGTCACAACGGGTACGACTAATGGCAGCCATACATTAACAGCAAGAGCCCGGGATGCTGCCGGAAATACTATAATCTCATCTGCGGTA